>JBGTMM010000085.1:0-2930 GCA_041743635.1 Bythopirellula sp. | reverse complement strand
CCATAAAGCAACCGACGACGTAGCCAATCACCGACAGGCACCCGCCCAGCAGAAACCCAATCACCAGTTCACGCACCACGACCCGCCGCCAATCGCCGGGCGAGATTTCCTTGGTCGTCAGGGCGCGAATCATCAAAGTCGCGGATTGGCTTCCCGAGTTGCCACCGGTGGAAATCACGAGCGGCACAAACCACGCGATCCACGCAAAGCGCTGCACGCTATCGTTGAACGAGCGCATCGCAAATGTCGTCAACAACGCACCGCCGAACAACAACGCGAGCCACCCTCCCCTGTGCCGCGTGAGTTGCAACCAAGGCGTGGCAAGATAGCTTTCCGTCAAGGGACCGACGGCACCGGCAAGGTGGGCGTCTCGGGTGGCTTCTTCCTGCAACACGTCGATCACGTCGTCGTGGGTGATGATCCCCACAAGCCGTTGCTCATTATCAACGACGGGAATCGCCAGAAAATTAAAATCCGCGACCTTCTCGGCCACGGTTTCTTGGTCGTCCGTGGCGACCACGGTCACCAAATCGCGGGTCATCAACTCAGTGAGCGGCATCTGGGGCTTGCCCAAATGCGTGACCAATTGCCGGGCCGAAACTAGTCCTCGCAGATGCATTTCCGCATCGACGATGTAGATGTAATAGATCGTTTCAAAGTCGTGCGACGCCCGGCCGATCTCTTCGAGCGCTTCATGGACCGTGAGCGTCTCCGGCAAAAAGGCCACCTCGGTGGTCATCAACGCGCCGGCTGTTCCTTCCGGATACGCCCGCAGCCGCAGGATGTCGCGACGTTCCTTGGTGGGAACCAGCGCCAATACTTCTTCCACGATCACGGGGTCGGCCTTTTTGATCAGGTCCACGCGATCGTCGGGAGGCATGTCGGCGATGAGTTGGCTTAACTCTTTGGGATCGCACGTTTCGAGAATCGCGACCTGCAAATCTTCAGGCAGATAGACAAAAATCTCCGCGCGCGTCTTGCGGTCGGCCGCCTGCAACACGGCCCATGCTTCTTCCGGGGTGAGACCTTCCATGAACTCCGCCGTTCGTCCGGCATGGAGCGCGGTGCAGAACTCGAGCAGCTCGGCCACGTCGTGGGCGGCCAGCATTTCGCGAAGTTCAGGCAAGTAGAGCGTGTTAATCATGGTTCTTGGCGACAAGCAACATTAGGAAGTCTTGCAGTGTAACGGCTTCTGGATTCTCTGGGCAGGCGTTATTTTCCGTTGATTCGGCCAAGCGGCAATTCTTCAACGATTGTTCCTCGCGTTGACACTTTTTGTGACGCTGGTTAGCCTAGAAGCTGGTTAGACTGGAATCAGTGCGAAGCTGCCCTTAACTCCTGTTTTTAGGTTTATCAACCCAACTTTCGCACGCAGTTCTTCTTATTTTTCGCAGTCGTCATGAGTCGCTGAATTGTTTGAACTGAATTCCACAACGCTGACGGATTTAGAAGTTTGCCAGGAGCAAATTGGCTACCGCTTTCGCAACGTGGAGTATCTCTACGCCGCGCTTAAGCACGCCTCGGGAGTGCCACATCGGCTGGCTTCCAATGAGCGAATGGAGTTCTTGGGCGATGCCATTCTGGGCTTTGTCGTTTGTGAGCAACTTTATCTGCAATACCCGGAATATCTGGAGGGTGATCTCACCAAAATTAAATCGGTTATCGTGAGCCGCGACACGTGCGCCACGATTTCGGAAAATCTCGGACTCCCCGAATTTTTAATGCTTGGTAAAGGCATGGCCGCCGATCCCGAGATTCCTCGTTCGGTGATCGCCGCGGCGCTCGAGTCGCTGATTGCCGCGATTTATATGGATGGCGGAATCGAGCCGGCCAAGGCCTTTATTCTCAAGCATATTGAAGCAGAAATCGACGAAACAGTTTCCGGCGAATTCCGGGGCAATTACAAATCTCAACTGCAGCACTTTGCCCAGCGCGAGCATGGCGTGACGCCAATTTATAATTTGCTGGATGAAAAAGGCCCCGATCACAGTAAATGTTTCAAAATTGCCGCACAAGTGGCCTCGGCCCTATTCGCCCCCGCGTGGGGGCGCAGCAAGAAGGAATCGGAGCAACGGGCCGCTCACAACGCGATTAGCCAACTCGCCGACAAGCCGGTACCTTATCCCACCGACGATCTGTTTGAAAACAGCGATTGAAACGAATGCCGCCGGGAGATTGCCGTGGCCAACTCACTCTCCAATCTACAGGCGTGCCACTGCTGCGGATTGATTCAGCACATTCCGCCGCTGGCCGAGCGCCAAGTCGCCGCCTGTTCGCGCTGTAACACGACGGTTAAGCGTTTTGGCGATCATGCGGTCGGACGCACCGCAGCGCTTGCTACTGCGGCCTTCATTCTTTACTGGCCGGCGATTTTGCTGCCCATCCTGCAGATAGAACGCCTTGGCCGCCACCATCAATCGAGTCTTTTGATGGGCACGATTGAGTTGTTGCGTGAAGGAAGCTGGTTTGTCGGCATCGTTGTGTTGCTGTTCTCGATCGTATTTCCGCTGTTAAAAATTGTGCTTCTGATGGAATTGAGCATGCTCGGCGTGATGCATCGCAGCCACAAGGCGCTCACATACCGCATCATGGAGCAGGCGGGCAAATGGGGCATGATGGACGTGATGCTGCTAGCTTTTTTAGTCATGCTGGTGAAACTCGGCACAGTCGTGGAATTTCACTTCGGTCCGGCCGTTTGGGCCTTCGTTTTATGTGTGGCGATGAGCATGTGGGCCTCGTTGTCGTTCAACCCCCACTCGATTTGGGATGGTGAGAATGGCTGATCACCCGTCACCCCAATCGAATCCGGAGTTTCCAGCCGCGCGCGTGGCCGACGTCCCTCACCCGGCGCGCGTGGCGGGAAAATTGGCTTCGCGTGTGTGGAATGTCACGGCCCTCTGTTTTTTGGTCGCCATCGGCCTGGTCTGGGC
>JBGTMM010000084.1:0-3290 GCA_041743635.1 Bythopirellula sp. | reverse complement strand
CCGACACAGGAGGATGAGTTGGCCAATGACACCCGATTCCAAGCGATTTTTGCATCCTGAAGCGATCCGACGCATCAGTCGGCTCGAACTCCGCGCTCGGCATATCGTCGAAGGCCTGTTGAGCGGTATGCACCGCAGCCCCTATTTTGGCCAATCGGTCGAGTTCCTGCAGCATCGCCAATACACGCCCGGCGACGATTTACGGCACGTCGATTGGAAAGCCTGGGCCAAGCAAGATCGGCTGTACGTCAAACAGTTTGAAGAAGAAACTAACATGCGCGTCACGTTGTTGGTCGACGTTTCGGCCAGCATGCAATACGGCAACGGCCCGCTCAACAAATACGAGTACGCCGCGACTGTGGCCACGAGCTTGGCCTATTTGTTGCTCAAACAGCACGATGCGGTGGGCTGCGTCGCCTTCGACAGCGCGATCCGCGCGCGTTCGCCGCTCAACAGCACGCGGCAACATTTGTACTCCATCGTCAAAACCTTGGACGCCAACAAGCCGGACAACAAAACGGACGCCGGGGCGATCTTGCGCGACATCGCTGAGGGGGGACCGCGCCGCGGGATGATGGTGGTGATCTCCGATTTGTTGGGCGACGTGGAATCCACGCTGCGCGGCTTGCGGCTATTGCGGCAGCGGGGCCACGACGTGTTGGTCTTGCATGTGATGGACGACGACGAGCTTGATTTTCCATTCGACGGGCCCACGCGTTTTGAAGGGCTGGAATTACCAGAGCATTTGAACTGCAATCCCCGCGCGCTGCGTGAGGGATATCTCGCTGCCGTGGAGAAGTTTCTCACCGAGTTGCGTCGGGGATGTGCGCGCAATGAAGTCGATTACGCCTTGGTCCGCACGAGCGAACCACTGGATGCGGCGCTCACCGCGTTTTTGAGTCATCGCCTGGCCGCCGAGCGGGCCCACTAAATAGGAAACATGTATAGCCCCCGGCTCGGCCGGGGGTTGCGTTACAAATAATCGTTCAGAACCCCCGGCGGAGCCGGGGGCTTGGGAGTTGATTTGTCATTTTTGTTTCAGTCGCTGCTGTGGATTGGGCTGCCTTTGGTGGCCTTGCCGCTGTTAATCCATCTGATTAACTTGCGTCGGCACCAGCGCGTCTCTTGGGCGGCGATGGACTTTTTGTTGGAGAGCCAGAAACGCAATAAGAATTGGATCAGGCTCCGACAAATGTTGTTGCTACTCCTGCGCACGTCCGCGATTGCGCTGGTGGTCTTCATGCTCGCCGGCCCTGTGCTGATGTCGCAATGGGGCAGTCTTCTGGGAAGCGGCCAGACGCACCACATCGTGCTGTTGGACGACACCTATTCCATGGCCGACCGTTGGCAAGAAACCTCCGCCTGGGATGAAGCGAAGCAAGCCGTGGGCGAAGTGCTCGACCAAGCCACGGCGAGTCCCGGTAATCAAAAGCTAACGCTCCTGCGTTTCTCGCAAGCCGTGGATGCTTCGGCGGGGCAGGAACTCGAATTCGCCGCTCGGCCTCTCGACCGAGAAACCTTGGATCAAGTGAATTCGCTGCTCGAAAAGAGCGCGGTGAGCGAAACGGCCGTCGGGCCGGTGGAGGTTGTGCAAGCCGTGCTCGGCATGCCGCAGGCGGACGACGTAGAATCAAAAATCGTGTACGTAATTTCCGATTTTCGCAACCGCCAATGGGCCAACAATCCCCAGGCGAAGCAACTGCTGGGCGAACTGCGTGAGCAAGTTTCCGATTTGCATTTGGTGCAGTGCGTCGAAGAAACGCGCCCCAACTTGGCGATCACGCAGTTGGAGCCTGAGTCGGGCGTTCGGGCCGCGGGGGTGGAAACATGGGTTCTGCTGACGGTGGCCAACTACGGCGAAGAAGTTGCCGTGGCCGTGCCGGTGAGTGTTTTGCAAGATGGCCACAAATTGCCTGCGGTGGTATTCGACGAGATCGGCCCGGGCGAGACTGTGACCCGCCGATTTCGCGTGGCCTTTCCCAGTGCCGGGCCGCACGAGCTGGCAGCGCAACTCCCCAGCGATGCGGTCACGACCGATGACAAGCGGTACTTTGCATGTGATGTGCCCAGCAGTTTTCCGCTCTTGTTGATCAATGGCTCGCCGGCGGGCGACGACGCATTTTATCTCCGCACGGCCCTAAGCCCCGGTGGGACGAGCAAACCCGGCTGGAGCCCGCGCGTGGAGCCGCCAAGTTTTCTGCGAGATCACGAGCAACTAAAAAACTTTGCCGCGATTTTTTTGCTTGATGTCCCGCGCCTCGACGATGCGGAAGTCACCGCCCTGGAAGAGTATGTGAGGCAAGGGGGCGGGCTAGCGATTTTTCTGGGGCCTGAATCGCAACGTACTTTTTATAACGATCGCCTCTACCGCGACGGCACCGGCTTGATGCCCGTGGAACTCGATGTACCCTCGCAGCTTTTGAGCGACGGTGAACAAGACACTTCTGATGTCGTAGTGACTGACCATCCGGTGTTTCGTATTTTCGCTGGGCAGCGGAACAGCTTTCTCGCCGTCGCCCAGGTGAATTTTTATTTTGCGACTCAGCCGCAAACCGAAAAGAACCCCGACGTGAGGGTCATCGCTTCCCTGCAAAACGACGCACCGTTTGTCGTGGAGAAAAAATTCGGTGCGGGCCGCGTGGTGGTGCAGCTTTGCAAACTGTCGCCCACATCGACCTCGCTGGGCGTGTGGAGCAACTGGAGTTTAAATCCCGTGTTTCCCGTCGTCGCCAATGAGCTTGCCGGCTACCTGACGGCCGGTGAGCGCGAAGCCGACGCGCGAGAAGTGGGGAGCGAGGTCCGCTTTGAGCTGGCCGAGGACGATTATGAGCCGGAAGTGCAAGTGCGTTCTCCGGCGAGCGATGCGGAAATCACGCTCACTCCCGAGGCGAAAGAGGGCCGCTATCTGGTCGACGCGGGGCGGGGGCAAGTCAGCGGCGTTTGGCAGTTCGCCCTACAACCTCGTCAGCAAGCGCTGGCGAGTCACTTAGTCGCCGTGAATGTCGCCAATGGCGAAGGCGATTTGCACCATTTAGACCGATCTGCCTTGGCCAACGAACTTGAAGGGATTGACTACCGGTTCTCGCTCGCGTCGCAAATGACCGCCGCCGATGACCAACTTGCCGGCTACCGGTTGGGCGACACGATGCTTTTCTTGCTAATCGCGGCGCTGGTGGCCGAGCAGTGGCTGGCTTACAAAGCGAGTTATCACAATCCCACGGGGAGCCGAACATGATCCCCGATGCTGTTAATGCCACGCGCGAAATTGTGACATTCGAGTTTCGCCGTCT
>JBGTMM010000083.1:0-2925 GCA_041743635.1 Bythopirellula sp. | reverse complement strand
TTGGTGTAGGTGTGCACGATGAACGTGGTTGAAGCGGAATTGACCGACTCGGTGTCGTGAAAATGAAAGACCGTGCGGCCGATCTGAAATTCGTCGCCTGGCACGGCGACGAACTCAGTGCTGGGCTGCTCGTTGTAGATGATCGGGTTGCGGGCCGTTTCCAGAGCCCGCACCCGCAGACCCTGTTCGACAAGCTCCACGTCGGCATGTTCGCGGGAAATCAGCACGTCCCAAGGAACCGACCACCCTTCGCGGGGGGCCCGGCCAATGCGAACGACTTCGCCGTCCACAAGCTCACGGCGCCAGTATTGTTGATCGTCGAGTCCAGTTGCCACCAGATTGGGCATAAGTCACGCCGTCGCGGGAATGTGTGGGACCACCAAAAAACTTGCCGAGAAGCAGGGAGAATCTCGCCGATGCCCTGCCCCCTTTTTAGTCTCCAATCTGGTATTATGAGCGAGAAGCTCGATTGGCTCAAGCAGAACAAAGCATCCTTACTGATTGCGTTTGATCCTCACTGCCGCCTGCCAATCGACAGAAACTTATCACATTTCACCGATTCGGCGCACCTCGCTCGTTGAGAATCGACCTATGCAGGATTCCGTTTCAGGCAAAACTCTCCCCCCGGAAGCCACTGACGCTGTTCGCGAGCAGTGCGATCTATTCGAAGCGGCTTGGCAGGCGGGCAAGTTGCCCATGCTCGACGATTACTTGGGGGAAGTCCAAGGCGTGGCACGAGACTACCTCGTCCGCGAGCTCACCAATATCGCACTGCGCTACCGTAAGACAAACACGGGTCCGGCCGCGGCGGAAATGACGATGGACCTCGGAGTCGCATTGCCCCGAATGCCGGTTGTTCCCCTGGCAGCTTCACCGGCGGTCCGCAACGAGAATTCGGGTCTGACGGCCCCTTCGCGTTCGCTCCCCACGCAGGCTGTTGACACCGAAAACACGGTCGCCCACTCCAATCAAACAATGGCCCCCACGGGACGGCTCGTGATCCGTTGTCCCCACTGCTGTAATGGCGTGGAACTGTTGGCCGAGACGCCCTTTGAGGATATCACTTGCCACGATTGCGGCAGCACCTTCAATTTGGTGGACCGCGAAAAGCTAACCACTGCGGCAGCCGCTCCCAAGGCGGTGGGCCGGTTTCAACTTGAACGGAAATTGGGGGCCGGTGGTTTTGGGACGGTGTGGCTCGCCCGTGACGGCGATCTCGATCGCATCGTAGCGATTAAAATTCCTCGCAAGGGACAGCTCAGCCCCACCGAAATGGAACAATTCTACCGGGAAGCCCGCGCGGCCGCGCAGTTGCGGCATCCCAATATTGTGCCGGTGCACGAAGTAGGCCGCGACGGCGATACCGTCTTTATCGTGAGCGACTACATTGAGGGGGAATCGCTTTCCGATTGGGTGACCGGACGGCGAATGAACAATCGTGACGTGGCCCAGATGTCGATCATGATTGCCGACGCGCTCCATCACGCCCATCAGCAGGGAATTATCCATCGCGACTTCAAGCCCTCGAATGTGATGATCGACGGCGCCGATCAACCCCACCTCATGGATTTTGGCTTGGCCCGGCGCGAGGCGGGGGAAGTTACGATGACCGTGGACGGGCAAATTTTGGGCACGCCCACCTACATGTCTCCCGAACAAGCGAGCGGCCAGGGCCATTGGGCCGACCGGCGCACCGACATTTACTCCTTTGGCGTCATGCTGTTCAAATTGCTCACCGACGAACTTCCTTTTCGCGGCAGCATCCAACGGCAGATTCAGCAGCGACTCACGGACGACGCCCCCGATCCGCGTTCCCTCAATCGCTTTATTCCCCGGGACTTGGCCACCATCGTGCTCAAGTGTTTGGAGCGCGATCCCAACAAGCGGTATTTGACCGCCGCGGCATTGGCGGACGAATTACGGCGGTTTTTGCGCGGCGAACCGATCAAAGCGCGACCGATTTCCAAAGTTGCGCGGCTAGCACGCTGGGCCCAACGAAAACCGGCCGCGGCGACGGCCCTTGCGCTGGCAGTGCTTTTGGCGATTGGCGGCCCGGTGGTCGCTTGGCGCATCGAACAGCAGCGGCGAACTCTCGCGGCCAATCTCGCCGAGAGAAACAGGATTATTCGCACTAATGCCATCGAAACGAAACGCGATGGGGCCACCATCACGCGCCTCGAAGGTGAGCTCGATCTGTGGGAAGGTCGAGCCAACCCGTGGACATTCTGGCCCCCCAAACCAACCTCGCATCCTCGCAAGACCGTGCTCACCAAGTTTTTTGCCGACAAATATCCGACGCTGTCCGCGAGTTTGGCTTCAGACCAATACGACTCTGATGAACTCGCGGCGGGGCATCTGGGCTTGGCGCTGATAGCTGAAAAGCTCAAGAAAACCGAGGTCGCCGAGAAACATTTGCTCTCCGCCAGGGACTTGCTCGAAACGCTCTCCGCGGAAGAGCCGGCGAACGTGTCTTACCAGCTCGCGCTCGCCCAATGTCTCGGCAAGCTCGCGCAAGTTTATGGCGACAAACGGCGCGACGAGGCGGCCGAGTTGCTGGCCGAAGCAATCGCGATTTACAAGCAGTTGGCCGCAGCGCAGCGAAGCGAGCCCGATTACAAGGTGGATTGGCTCGAAACGGAGCTCGTGAGCGGCACCTTGGCCGGTTTCGACAAGGCTGGAGAGCATCTCCAGCAAGCGGCTGAGATTGAAAAATCGTTGCCGCAAATCTGGCCGACCGACCCGCGCGCGGTTTACAACTTCGCCGCCTATTTGACGGAAGAAACACCAGTGCTCGGCGCCGCGGCCAAGTGAGGTTTCTTCACTGAATAGCCGCAGGCGCGAGCCTGCGGTTGAGCCAGTTTCAACCGCGAGGCTCGCGCCTGCGCTATTATTTGTGGCGATGTCAAGGAATCGGTTGACCGACTT
>JBGTMM010000082.1:0-3390 GCA_041743635.1 Bythopirellula sp. | reverse complement strand
AAGGCGGCCTGGGATGAGTTCACGCTCGCCAGCTATTCCACGGACCCCGATTTGAATTCCATGAAAATCCTTGCCGAGAACGACGAGTACGATGGCACCGCCGTTCCCGAATGGGCTTATCTCGCCTGGGCCGACAGGCAGGTCTTTTTGGCTTCCCAATCGTATCTTGCCGACCGCACCACGACCAACAAGCGGCTCGCAGATGTGCTTCCCATTTATCAAGCCTTGGACAATGACTCCGGCAATTCTCAAATCCAAGATCGCGCTCGTTTCGGCTTGGCCCAAGTCTTGGAAATGCAGGGCAAGGCTGACGAAGCCCAAAAAGCTTATGCCCGCGTGAAGGGTGACTTGTCGGCGCTCGCCGACGCTCGGGCCGAGCAGCTTGAATCACCCGACGTGCAGGCCGCTAGCCAGTGGTTGGCCACTGCGGAACTACCCAAACGTGAGACCCCCAGCACGAGTGGAGCGGCGCTCGGAGAGCGCCCCAATTTTGAGGCCGACGTCCCCGCCCCGATGCCGAGTAAGCCACCGATCTTGGATTCGCGTACCCTCGAAGAAATTCTCGGCGGTGAAACCAACGAGGCCGTCGATTCCAACCGCTACGACGAAGCAGCCGAAACAAATGCCAGCGCCAACGAAGAAACTCCCGCCGCGGACGAGGCTCCCGAGGAAGAGCCGGCCGCGACGCAGGACACTGACGAAGCTGATACGCCAGCCAACGACGCGGCGGGGCCATGAATCCCGACGAAGTCGAGCTACGCTCCGGTGATGACGACGCCGCCGATTTCGCGATTGACAAAAATCTGTTCGCGCTCGACGGACAACTTGCCCCGCCCGCCGAGCAGCAATTGCATTTCGTTGTGCCTGCCGACGCGGCCGGCCAACGGCTCGACGCCTTTCTAACTCAGCAAATCAGCCTCACCTCGCAAATTCCGCAAACCAGTCGCGTGAGAATTCGCCGAGGCATCGATGCCGGCACCGCGATCGTCGATGGTATTGCGGAGAAGGCGGCGCTCCGCGTCGAAGCTGGCCAGCAAATTGATTTCACGTTACCCCCGCCTCCCGCCGTCGGTCCCGAGCCGGAACCGATTCCGCTCGACATCCTCCATGAAGACGCTGCCATTGCCGTCGTCAACAAACCCCCCGGCATGGTTGTGCATCCCGCACGCGGGCATTGGTCCGGCACCTTGGCCAGCGCGCTGGTGCACCATTTCAGCCAACTCAGCCAGTATGGCGGCGCGATTCGGCCCGGCATCGTCCACCGTCTCGACCGCGACACGAGTGGCGTGATGGTGATCGCCAAAACCGACGCGGCCCACATCCATCTTTCCGAGCAGTTTCAAAACCGCACCGTCGAGAAAGAATATCTCGCCATTGTGCTGGGCGGTCCCGACCGCGATCGCGACATCATCGACTTCCCGATTGCCAGTCACCCCTCGCATCGCGAAAAAATGGCGTTGCTCGCCAACCACTCGACCAGCCGCCCGGCGCAAACTTTTTACGAAGTCGCCGAACGCTTTCGCGGCTTCGCGCTCGTGCGCTGCTATCCCAAGACCGGCCGCACCCATCAAATTCGCTTGCATCTCGAATCGATTCGCTGTCCCGTGCTCTGCGATAAACTTTATGGTGGCCGGGCCCGGCTTACGCTCGAAGAATTGCGGAGCATGACCCGCATGAAAAATCTAGCCCCCGCGGCATCTCCTGCCGACGTTGTTCTCGACCGACAGGCTCTTCATGCCCAAGTGCTGCGCATCGCTCACCCCACGACCGGCGAATCCCTCGAATTTCGCGCCGAACTCCCCGCCGATCTCGAACGCGTACTCTTGCTCTTGCGAGAGAGAACGAAAAAGGATTAATGTTAGCCGGCATCGTTCCCATGCCGTGGAGATCGCGTCTACGGTCCGCCGCGTCGGACCGCATAACACAGTTTTTTGAAATGCGAAAGGGCACCACCATGGGCATGATTAAAGAATTTAAAGAATTCGCCATGCGCGGGAACGTCGTCGACATGGCGGTGGGAATTGTTATCGGCGGGGCATTTGGCAAAATTGTCAGTTCGCTCGTCGGCGACATCATCATGCCGGTTCTCGGCAAGCTCACCGGCGGCGTCAATTTCAGCGATCAATTTATTTGGTTCGGTGGCGGAGAAAAACCCGCCACATTGGCAGCCGCCAAACTCGCGGGAGGCGCCTATCTCGGCTGGGGTTCCTTCGTGCAGAATGTGCTTGACTTCGTGATCGTCGCCGCCGCCATTTTCGCCATGATTAAAGTGATGAACTCCCTCAAGAAAACCGAGGAAGCACCACCCGCCGCGACCCCCGAAGATATCGTGTTGCTCCGCGAAATCCGCGACTCACTCGCGAAAAGATAAAAAAGAAGAATTGAACCACAAAGATACGAAGGACTCAAAGTATTAATTGCAAACTATTGCAAATCAACAATTGGAAATTTGCAATTTCTGTTTTCCCTAGTGCCCTTTGTGTCTTATACGCATCCTAACTGAAATCCGCGCTTTTTGCGTAGGGGGCATGGCAGACCGACGGCATGGTTTCGGCATCGAGGCAGACGGTCTTCCAGGCTTGTTTGCCGCTGGTTTCGAGACCTGCTGTTAAAATCACATGTGTGCGGACCGAATCGTCGTGGGATAGGCGGCTTGCCAGTCAATTCAAGAACAGGCGTGCCGGCTGCGACTACGATGGAACATTAATCCGCGTTGTTTGTTCGCAGTCAGTTTTCTCTTGTCTGGCCAAAGATTCACTGGCCGCTTACGCTGAGGGCATGATTGCCGACACTCCGAATTCGTCACTCTTAGCAGATCAAACGCCTCGGCAGCGCTGGCTAGAAATCGCGCTCATCTTTCTCGTTTTCTTCGTCGCCGCCGGCGTCCCTGCGCCGAATGTCAATGAAACGCATTACCTCACCAAGGCCAAGCATTACTGGAACCCTGCCTGGTGCGCGGGGGACTTGTTTCTCGAATCGGCCGACGCTCACCTCACGTTCTATTGGACCGTGGGACTGCTCACGAAATGGTTCTCGTTGCCCGTGGTCGCCTGGTTGGGCCGTATCGCTGCGTGGGCGGCGCTCGCTTGGGCGTGGCAGCGCTTGAGCGCGCGAATCGTGCCGTATCGCTGGATTGCCGTCATCACTGCCCTGCTGTGGGTCACGCTCATAGAGTGGTGCAACTTTGCCGGCGAGTGGGTCGTGGGAGGTATCGAAGGGAAGTGTTTCGCCTATGTGTTCGTGTGCTGCGGACTTGCGGAAATTGCCGCCGGCCGTTGGCGGCGCGTGTGGCCGCTGCTGGGTCTGGCCTCAGCCTTCCATGTGCTTGTCGGAGGTTGGTCGGTCGTTGGCGCGGCCGTCGTATGGGCTTTTCAACTAAAAGGCTCACGG
>JBGTMM010000081.1:0-4319 GCA_041743635.1 Bythopirellula sp. | reverse complement strand
ATCTCAGCCCGACGCTTGCCGTACCCCTTCCAGTCGACTCTACGCTGCGCTAACAACTCGTGCATCGCACTGCTTCTGTGGTAAGCGAGGCAGCACTTCAAGGCGCTGTCGCAGCAGTTGTTCTCGTGCATTCGTTTGCTGAGTCGCCTGAGAACAACTGGCGTGACTTTCAGAAATTTCTCGAGCATCTCGGAATCGAGCCAACCCAAAAGAACATTTTCACGTCCCCACGTTGTTTAGGACCAAGTAATGTGCCAACGTATTTCGTTTGGATTACCGATAAACCAACCAACTTAATAGCTGATGAACGTGCGAGTAGTGGTTGATCCATCGATAAATGTCAGGCGCGGCCTAGCCGGAGGCACACTGGCCTCCGGGTTTCCCGGACCAAAGTGTTGGTCCGGCTAGGTTGACATTATCGATACACAGACCACTACTGTAAAACGGAAATACAGGAGGGAAAAATGGCAGCACGAGCAGACGCCAAGAAGACCGTCAATTTGGGCGAGCAACCACCGCGCTATTCGTTGCTTCTCAACTCCCATCAAGACACTCGTCTCAGTAAGTGCCCGCTTTGCGAGCGTTCCACTCATCCACGCAAATTCCCACTTGCCGTGCATATCGATAAGTGGGGGCCGCTGGTGCTAGGCAAGACATGCCGATACTGTGCGCGCTGCGAGTTAATTATTCTCCATCAGGACGAACTGGAGTTTGAGTTGGCGACGAACATGTCGAAACTCGCCCCTGAGGTTATTGGGAACAAATACGTTGTCCTTGGAACGACGGACAAGAAGACATGGCAGCAGGGTTTTCGAAGAGCATTGGAAGTCGCCGACTTGCGGAAGTACACGGCTGATTTCAAAAAGTACTACGATCTCGAAATGGAAAGCGGTGTCTGGCGTCGGGAATAATGCCCCGCGACGATGTTATGAAAGCGCTAGCTGACATTCTCGAACGGCTCATGGCGTTAGCGACGGGGCACACGACGGTTCTGGTTGCCATCGACGGCTGCGGTGGTGCGGGAAAGACAGAATTGGCCAGGCGACTGTCGCTTGCATTAAAAGAATTGGATCTGCAAGTTTCGGTCGTCCACTTCGATGATTTTTACTTGCCGACTCGTTTGAGAACCGCGAAGAGCGACGCAGAATCTCCTGAGGCCAGTAATTTCGATTGGCGGCGTCTACGCGATCAAGTGCTGATACCATTGCGAGCCCGTGGCAATGCGAGATATGAAAGGTACGATTGGACGAATGATGCTTTAACGGAACAGCTTTGTGTGGCAGCCTGTGGAATTATTATCATAGAAGGCGTTACCTCAAGTCGACGCGAGCTCCGTTCATTCTACAACCTGAAGATATGGGTAGACTGTCCGCGTGAATTGCGATTGCGGCGCGGGCTTGAGCGCGACGGCGAACAAAACCGTGCCCGATGGGAGCAAGAGTGGATGCCCGCAGAGGACCGGTACGTCGCGCTGCATCGCCCACAGCAGAACGCGGATATCGTTGTTCACGGCAACGAATTCTGCGACATTTTATGAGGCAAGCCGTTGAAGAAATCTCAGATTCGGTTGATAGCGGCGTTTCTCATTGAAGTTATGCTCGGTTTGAGTGTCTCCGCTGCTCAGGAGTTAGTATCGTTTTCGGGTCCCACGATGGGCACCCGCTACACGATCACCATCGCCGAGCGCGATGATGTTGCGGAGCTGCAAAAAAAGGTTGATACACGACTCGCCGTGATCAATCGGCTGATGTCGACTTACGACGGCGAGTCCGAGCTGTCGCGATTCAATCGACATCAGGGGACAGATTGGTTTTCCGTTTCTAGCGACACAGCCAAAGTTGTGCAGTTTGCTTTGCAAATGGCCGTCGATTCTGACGGGGCGTTTGATCCCACGGTTGGTCCGGCCGTGAACTTGTGGGGTTTTGGCCCCGAGGGACGACGTGTGAAACCGCCTAGCGACGCTGAAGTCGCGGCGGTTCTGCCACGAATCGGGTATCACAACATTGAGGCGAGAACTGATCCCCCCGCGGTGCGAAAGAAACGTGCTGATATCTACCTCGACCTCTCGGCCGTGGCGAAGGGTTTTGCCGTGGATGAGATTTCTTTATTACTAGCGAAAGTGGGGTGTGCGGACTCGCTTGTGGTCATTGGCGGGGAGATTCACGCACGGGGCAAGAAGCCGGGCGGCACATATTGGCGAATCGGCATTGAAGAGCCGGATGGCGAAGGCAAACCTGTGCAGCGCAAGGTGCAAGTGGAAAATACCGCCGTCGGGACATCGGGTGACTGGCAGAACGCTTTTACTTATGAGGGAGTTCGCTATTCTCACGTGATTGACCCGAAGACCGGCAAGCCGGTGAGACACGATTTGGCCAGCGTGACGGTGTTTTCCGACAAGAGCATTCAGACCGACGCTTGGGCCACGGCCTTGCTGGAGATGGGTGATGAGCGGGGGATGGCCTGGTGCGAGCAACGCGGCGTGGCGGCGATGTTTTTCGTTCGTGGAGAAAATGGAACCATCCTAGCCCGCGCGAGCACGCATGTGGCCAAACGAATGATTCCTTGAAGACCATCAACTACGCAATTGCCGTTAAAATCTACCGATTGGAGAAGCTTTACGTGATAGCACTCCTAGAACTGTCGTGCGGATTGTGCTCGATCCGAAAACCTTGACGGTGGCGTGCCCCGAAGGGCTTGCCGCGCGCGCAAAATCTTGCGGGGGGGGATTGGGGTGCGAGGCTGTTTGTCATTCTTAATTGCCGGGCTTGTGATTTATATTGGGACCGCGTGTCTCGGCCAAGAAACTAATATGTTCGTGGAAGAAAGCCATGCTACCAAAAGCCTTCCCGAACTTACGACTGATTCGGCCGTTCATCTTTCCTTGGAGGACCTGCTAGCTAAGTTGCAAGAAACAGAAGCACGACTCTCGGCCATGGAGCTGGAGCAGGAGTTGCTGACGGAAAAACTAACTGAAAATAACTCGAAAAGTTTGGTCGAGCTTGCAACAGATCGCCAGCCCACGTGGTATGAGAAATATGGACTGCGCGGATACGCGCAGTTTCGGATTAACGAGACGGTGTTTTTAGCTCCCGGGTCCGCTCCTCCACAGGTCGTGGGCGATAGCTCGGTGGGGGACGATCAAAATTTTCTTATTCGACGTGCTCGCTTAGTGCTTTCGGGAGATATCACGGAGCGGATCGGATTGTACTTTCAGCCGGATTTTGCCGCGAATGTTCCCGGCAGCCCCGATGCCAATCAGTTTGCTCAACTCAGAGATTTATATGCGGATATCCATTTAGACTTTTCCAAAGTTTATCGTTTTCGCGTCGGACAATCAAAAGTTCCCTACGGTTGGGAAAACTTGCAGTCAAGCCAGAATCGCTTGCCATTAGATCGCAACGACGCTCTCAACAGTGCTGGAAGGAATGAACGTGACCTTGGAGTCTTTTTTTACTGGACGCCAGAACCAGTTCAGGATTTGTTTAAGGCGCTCGTCGATGATGGTCTCAAAGGGTCAGGGAATTATGGCGTCTTTGGCATAGGAGTTTACAACGGTCAAGGGGGTTCGCTGCGCGAGCAGAATGACAATTTGCACTTCGTCACCCGTTTGACGATTCCCCATACCATGCCGAGTGGTCAAGTCATTGAGGCGGGAGTTCAAGCCTACACGGGAGATTTTACGGTACTGTCTTCTCCGATTAGTCCCTTGGGAGTTGGGCCGACGATTCGGCCGTTGGGAACTTTGGAAACAGGCAATGTCGAAGGGTTGCTGGATGAGCGGATCGCCGCGACTTTTGTTTATTATCCTCAACCGTGGGGCTTCCAATCAGAATGGAATGTCGGTCGAGGACCTGCTCTGAATGACGCGCAAACTGCCGTGGTGGATCGTGCTCTTTACGGGGGCTATGCGATGACCATGTATCGTTACCAGACGGCCTGTCATGGCGAGTTGTTTCCCTTTGCACGCTATTCCTACTATAAAGGGGGATACAAAACGGAGCGAAATGCCCCGTTTTCCACAATTAATGAATGGGAGTTGGGGCTCGAGTGGCAAATAAGTAAGGCGCTCGAGTTGGTGAGTATGTATACATTTACCGACCGCACCAACACCGAAGCAGTCAGTACGGCAAACATTCAATCTTACGGACAATTCGTTGGTGATTTGCTGAGATTTCAATTACAGGTGAGCTATTGAAAACATTAGTGACCGGCGGCGCGGGATTCATCGGTTCGCACATCGTTACGGCCTTGGTCGAGCGCGGTGACGCGGTGCGGGTGCTCGACAATTTGGATACTGGTAGCCGTGAGAACCTCGCCCA
>JBGTMM010000080.1:0-2367 GCA_041743635.1 Bythopirellula sp. | reverse complement strand
CGGATTCCCAATAATGGGATTCGCCCACACACTAGGCAGGAAAACTGCAAAGTCGAATATTTGAATCGCCAAGCTTGCTAAGAAAGCCTTCTTTAACCACGAATCATCACGAATTCCACGAATAATTTGATTCGTGAGATTCGTTTCGATTCATGGTTGAAAAATCTTGCTTGGCGGACTTTGGCGACCTTGGCGGTTCATCCTGGCTTTGCAATTCTCCTGGCTCACTAGGCACGTTCTTTGGCAATTCGATCTCCACCGCTTGCTTCTTTGCCGCGAATTGACAATTCGACGGTCCTCGGGAGCGCTCGCGCCGACCACGCACCCGCGCGATTGCGCTCCCGCTGCGCGCCGACGGTCTTCTTTATCTCCCTTCCGCCCTCCCCTTTTCAAGGAAGTTTGAATCGCGAATACAGCCTGCCAAGTTGGACAAGTTGGAAGAGTTGGACGCCTTGATCCACGGCGCAACAAAAAAGCCCTCACCAGCAGGTAAGGGCTTTCATGGAAACGGAGAGGACAGGATTTGAACCTGCGAACCAGGTTTCCCCGGTCACCGATTTAGCAAACCGGCGCATTCGACCACTCTGCCACCTCTCCAGGCAAAACATTGAGACTAAATTTTAGATCAATCGCGTGAGACTGCAAGTGGGCCAGGTAAAGTCGAATTTTATCGGCTGTTGGGCCGCCGGTTAGGTAGCGATTTGCATGCGATAGAACGACCGCCAAATAAAGACCAGCGACACGAGCCCCAGGATCGCGCCAATGGTGACGCTGGTGGTCGGGTCCATTTCAATCGCCAGCTCCACGGCCAGCAGGCCGAAGAGCGTGGTGAACTTGATCACCGGGTTGAGCGCCACCGAGGAGGTGTCCTTGAACGGATCACCAACCGTGTCGCCGACGACCGAGGCATCGTGCAAGGGAGTTCCCTTTTCACGGAGCTCGACTTCGACGATCTTCTTGGCGTTGTCCCACGCGCCGCCGGCATTGGCCATGAAGATCGCCTGATAGAGTCCAAAGATGGCAATCGAAAACAAGTAGCCGATGAAGAAATGAGCGTTGATACAGGCGAACGACAGGGTCATGAAGAACAACGCGAAGAAGATATTGAACATGCCTTTTTGGGCATACAATGTGCAAATTTCGACAACGCGTTTGCTGTCCTCGATGGACGCCCTTTCGGCTCCGTCATCGAGATGGATATGTTCCTTGATGAATTCCACCGCGCGATAAGCACCGGCACACACCGCCTGAGTTGACGCACCCGTGAACCAATAAATTACGGCCCCCCCAGAAATGAGGCCCAGCATGAAGGGTGGATACAAGAGCGATAGTTTTTCCAAGTCGGTGGTTAGACCAGCGGTCAGGACCACGATGATCGAAAAGATCAGCGTCGTGGCACCGACGACCGCCGTGCCGATGAGCACAGGCTTGGCCGTGGCTTTGAAGGTGTTGCCGGCACCGTCGTTTTCTTCCAGGAATTGCTTGGCTTTGACGAAATCGGGAGTGAAACCGAAATCCTTTTTGATTTCTTTCTCGATGCCGGGTAGCTTGGCAATTCTCGACAGCTCGAACACGCTTTGCGCATTGTCCGCAACGGGCCCATACGAATCGACGGCAATCGTGACAGGCCCCATGCCCAAAAACCCGAACGCGACCAACCCAAAAGCGAACACCGCCGGGGCGATCATGAGGCCTTCGAGTCCGAAGATGCTCACGCCGTACGCAATGGCCATAAGCGCCACGATAGTCAGCCCCATCCAAAAGGCGCTAAAGTTGCCCGCCGTCAGTCCGGAAAGAATATTGAGTGAAGCCCCTCCTTGGCGCGATGACTCGACGACTTCCTTCACGTGCATGGAATGCGTGGAGGTGAAGATTTTCACGAGCTCGGGAATAATCGCCCCCGCCAAGGTGCCGCAGGAGATGATCGTCGAGAGTTTCCACCACAAAGTGCCGTCGCCAAGTTCCTCGATCAACAGATACGACATGACATACGTCACCACCACGGAAATCACCGAAGTAATCCACACCAGCCGCGTGAGAGGGGCCTCGAAATCCATATGAGTGACTTTGGTGTACTTAGCCCGAGCGAGGGCCTGATTCACGGCGTAGGCCACGATGCTGGTGGCGATCATCATGATGCGCATCATGAATATCCATACCAGCAAGCGAACCTGCACTTGCGTCGCCAAATCGGCGGCGGAGGCCAGTTGGTCCGGAGTCGCCGCGGCCATGGTGACACCCGCCGGCAAATAGGACGTCGTATCCGCAGGAATTACGGCCAACAAAATGAAGGTGATGAGGGCTACGCCCGTGACCCCATAAGTTTCAAAACCGTCGGCCGTGGGGCCCACGCTGTCGCCGGCGTTG
>JBGTMM010000079.1:0-2555 GCA_041743635.1 Bythopirellula sp. | reverse complement strand
GCTTTCGCCGCCTGGAAGACATCGGTCACGTTGACCGAAAAACCAGCGAGAAGCTTGGAAGTGGCCGTTTCCCCTTCGCCGAAAACGCCGTGTTGCACGTAGGCTTTGCCCTCGAGCGCGAGCACCGTGATCTTTTTCTCTTGGGGATCGACGATCCAGTATTCGGGAATGCCCCCTTGGGCGTAGTCGAGCGGTTTTTGTTCCCAATCTCGCGAATGAGATTCCGCATCGTCGCTAACAATTTCCATCACGAGATCAGCGCTTTGATAATAGCGTTTACCACTCTTGGCATGGTTTTCGGTGAAATTAAAGACAAGATCAGGTTCTCGATAATTGTCGGGGTCAACATAAACGCGCGTTGGGGCGAACAACACCATGCCTAACTTCTGCCGTTCCACAAAGGCATCCAAGGCATGAAACAGAAATTTCAAAATAAGTTGGTGTTCAATGGTCGGCATGGGCAGCACCTCAATGTGTCCGGCGGTGTACTCAATAAGCCAGTTGGTGCTATCCGTCAGAGACAGATATTCTTCGTGGCTCCACTTTCCTTGTGCAGGATGGAGAAGGGCAAGATCCCAAACAGGCTCACCGTAAATAGCTACCGAAGGATGTGTGGATGGTGCGACGCTAGCCATGAAAGTTACTCCTGGAGAATTGAAAGTCCCCTCTCATTATACCACTCCTGATGCAATTCAATCCAGCCAATCTTGCTCCGCGAGCCGCTCGGGGACGTACACCTCGGTGACGTAGCTGATGTCTTTCGAGATCAGCGATTCGACTTCCAGCTTAAAATCGTTCTTGAGCATTCGCTGAATCTCGGCCTGCCAGCGGCGTTTTTTCTCGAACCACGGATATTGGGCGATTTGCTTGGCTCGTTTGCGGTCGTTCTCGTTGAGTGAGATCTTTACGCTGTCGGAAAGCTTGCAGCGCTCGTGGTCGATGCTACGCAGGCCGAGATATTTCGCCTCGGGAATTGCCATCCGCTGCGATTCGAAGGCGAGATTGATCGAACCCTGTTTTATCACGCTGTAGATGTAATACCCCCAAGGGTCGTTATCGAGCACGCAGTAAATTGGGAGCTTGAGTTCATTGTGCAAGCGGTGCAACATGCGGCGCACTCCACGCGGTGGTTGGCCGTTGCCGTGGGTCAGAATGCAATTGTGCTTCTGCCAGAACTTGTCTTCGTTGAAACGTTGCCAAACAGTCCCTTTTTCGACGTGTAGGATAAACTTAGCGCTGCACTTTTTCGGATCGAGTTCGATCACCTCCGGCTCAACAATCGACGGAATCGCGTAACCTCCCGAGCCCATCCGAGAGCAGTCGATGGTGTCTCCCTTGTCAGTGAGAACGATGTTCCCCACCATCGCCCCGCGATTCTCGGCATAAAGATGCAACTCCTCGCGGATCGAATCAAGTAGCACTTCCACGTCTTCAATGATCGTGTCGCATTCGTTCTGATCATCAAATGTGTTTTCCTTGGCTCCTTCAATCGTGTGCTTGAGCATGTAAAACAAACCCCGGAGGCTGGTGGTCTTGCCTTGATCGAGGAGCCGTTTGCAGCCGCTGGCCACCAGCATCGTGCGCATGTACGCCTTGGCTTGCGAGAGGTCGAAAAGTTGCCGGCGGTTCTTGCCGGAGCCCATTTCGAGAATCCCCTTGCGCGGGCTGAATTTCACATTCGAGAGCGTTCGCGAGGGGATATCGACATAGGGGTCTTTGCGCGTCTTGGCGGCGCTCACCACCCGGTCGGCCAGCCCGGTGATGCTCGTCATGGTTTTCTTATCGCGCGGCGTGAGCTTTACCGACGAGCCACGGGGGGTAGCGATTTTAACGGGGCGTTTCTTGGCCATGGATTAAACTCAATATTGATTCACGCAGAGTCGCAGAGTTCGCGGAGCATTAAGAACGGCCCGCAAATCACGCGAATAGGCACGAATTTGTTATGTTAACGAACTTGGAATATCAATTTTTATTCGCGATCATTCGCGCTATTCGCGGGCAATAATTTTTCTGGAATTTCAATTACTCTTCGCTTTCTTCTTCCGGTTCCTCTTCTATCGCCATTCGATTGATCGCCGCTTCGTGCTTCATGGGATCGACGATCAATACGTTCTCGCCCAAATTGAGCTGCGTCGGATCCTCTTGCAGCTTCTTGCCGCGCTCGTCGAGTTTCATGTCGGCATCCGCCGTGCGATTCTTGGCGACTTTTACCAGTTGCTCATAGAGTTCCGTCTGCTTCACGCCGTTGATTTCGCTCACGGCATTAGAAACCTCCTTGAGATAGCGCAAGAAAATCTCACGGCGATCCGACTGTTGTTTTACTCGAAGCCGGCGACGTAGAAACATCCCCAACTTCCGGCCCACCGCTTGCAAGCCGAGCCGAATTTCCTTTTGAATCTCGGGATAATTGGCAATCGCTTCTTTCGATTCGCTCGTGAACGGCACCCACACGCTCGCCATATGGACCATGAGGCTCACCGGACCCTTGGGCAGACCGCCGCGCGATTGGCTCAGCCCGTAGCTTCGCCAATTGGTGCTGGTGACGGTTTGCGTGA
>JBGTMM010000078.1:0-4255 GCA_041743635.1 Bythopirellula sp. | reverse complement strand
GCGACGTGCAGGTAGGCGGAGGTGGTCGAGACATTGCGCCTAGAACCGCTCGCACGATCTTATGTATTTTTAAGGTGGCCGCGGAGCGGAGCTTGAAACCAAAAAATTGCGTTCGGTCAGGTCCACGGTTACATTGCTTGCCAGAGAACGTTTCTCCAGGTCGTACGGTCGGTCAACACCGCATCCATGCGTGGGATGGAGTTCGTTACTCCCGTCAAGCTTCTGCGTCTTCACTTCTCGGAGCGTCCGCCATGACCGCCCGTAAATCACTCGACCCCCTATGTGGCCTGAGTATTGTTTTTACAGTGCTCTTGGCAACGGAGTTGCGTGCCGCAGATGAATCAAAGAGCGAGCCCAAGCAAATGAGGGCCGTGCTTGTCGGGGTCGGAAAATACGAAGCTGCGGGCCTCCCTGCCGTCGCATTTGCGCACGAGGATGCCAAGTCCTTACAGCAGCAACTGAAGAAGGCCGGCTTTGACGCCACTTTGGTAGGCGATGAATCAAACAACTCCGTCGTATCGGCGGTCTCCATCCTGGAACAGATTAAGCTTCAAGGAGAAGGATTGGCTGAGGACGGCTGCCTCGTTGTCTTTCTTTCTGGTCACGGAATCCAGATGTCGGCTGACAAGGCGAACAAGTCTGGCCCGGAGACCTACTTTTGTCTCGGTGATGCTGACTTCAAGCGGCGAGAGTCATTGCTGTCAATCTCCGACGTTGTGCGGATGATGGAAGCATGCGGCGCTAAGAGGAAGCTATTGTTGCTGGATATCTATCGATTGAACGCCGCGCCGGTCGCGCTGAAAGCGAAGCTGCTGATTCCTCCCAAACCAATTTCCCTTCGACCGAGCAATGTCGTCGTATTTAGCAGTTGCCAGCCGCCGCAGACAAGTTTGGTGGATTCGAAGTTAAAGCACAGCCTGTTTACCCATCACGTCATCCGCTATTTGCGGGGCGACACGATGAAGACGACCGACGAGCGATTGTCCCTTGCGGGGATGGAGAAATATGTCCGGGAACAAACAGCCCAATATGCTGCCCGACTTAAAGCAGACAATCCACAAGCTAAAATCTCTTCCCAAACCCCGGTGGTGCTTTCAGAAGTCTCGGTTCCCCAAGATTGGGATCTTGGGGAGCCCAGTTCATTGGTCAATTCCGTTGGAATGAAATTCGTTCCAATTCCCGCTGGCGAATTCACCATGGGGGCACCCGTCTATCAGGCTAACGGGCCGAACAATAACCCATTACCGACCGACGAACGGGGAAGATTCCGAGGGGTAGGGTATTATGCCGCTGAAGGAGCTTTTATAAACGGCCGCCCCCAGCTGGACTATCGCCCCGAGGGCGACCGCGAGTACCTGCATAAGGTCAAAATCACACGTCCCTTCTACATGGGGCAGTTCGAAGTAACTCAGAAAGAATATGCCTTGGTAATGGGCGACAACCCCAGCAAGTTCCAAATCAGCAGCCGCGACTCGCAGGTGAAGGCCAGACTCAAAGGAGTGCAAGACACGGAGCAGTTTCCGGTTGAAAGTGTTAACTGGGCGAAAGCAGTAGCGTTTGCCAAGGCCCTATCGCAAAGGGAGGGACGCATTTATCGGCTTCCCACGGAAGCCGAGTGGGAATACGCTTGCCGCGCCGGAACCAAAACCATCTATCATTTTGGAGATAGTCTTAACGGCACAGAAGCGAACTGCAATGGCAGTTTTCCTTTCGCTAATACCAACCTGGACCCCACAGTGCCTTGGCCGGCCAAGGGGCCGAATCTCAAACGACCAACACAGGTGGGTAGCTATCCATGCAACGCATTCGGACTGTACGACATGCACGGCAACGTGATGGAATGGTGTGCGGATTTCTGGGATTCGTTTTACTATGCCCGCTCGCCCTTAGAAGATCCGCCCGGCCCTAAGAAGGAGGATCCTAACGGCCAATTTGCTCACGTATTCCGGGGAGGCCCCTGGGCCTTTGGAGCCGGCACTTGTCGAGCCGCTTGGCGCGGGGATTATCGCATCCCCGACGAGGAACTGGATACCATTGGCTTCCGCCTCGTGCTAGAAATTGCAATGGAAGCATCGCTGCCGAAGTAGGCATGGTAAAGCAAGGTCACGGTCACGGGACGAATTCCACGCACGGTGCCTCACGCTAAAGGCACCTAGACACGTCTCTTCGGCTTTACGATCGAACAAAATACCCGAGGCTTCATCCTCGACCGCTGCATGCAGGTATGCCGAGGTGATCGAAACATTTGCATGACCGACGGCATCGCGGACCTCAGCGAGAGTTCGTCCGCCCGCCAACGCGTGCGAGATGAACGTGTGGCGCCCGTGGTGAATCGTCAACGTTTCGAGACGTTCGGCACCAAGGACGCGACACGCTGTCCGATAGCGCTTCCGCCGCGTGACGAGAGAACGGCTTCTCATCATGCAGGGGCGCGATGAACTGCTCGCTATCGTCGTCACCGCAGTCCCGTTTCCACGCTCGTAGATCTTCCAACGTCCCGGCGTCCCACCACAACGGCACATCCGGACGGGCTTTGAGGTACCGTTCCACGTCGCCGAATTTCGTTTGCTACGCTTCATTGCCAAGACTAAAATCAGCCCACCTTGGATACCCGTCGCACGGGAAATCGATGGCGGTCAATGCTCTTAGTTCTCCCGCGGGCAGTTCGGATTCCACCACGTTGGTAGGTCGGCTGAGGTTGCGCGATCCGCTGGCTTGGCAGCGGCTGTCCGATCTGTACGGTCCGCTGGTGTACTCCTGGGCTCGCGGCGCGGGGTTGCAGGATTCCGATGCGGCCGATGTCATGCAGGAGGTTTTTCAAGCGGTCTCCGAGGGCATCCTCAGCTTTCGGCGGGACCGGCCGGGCGATACATTTCGCGGCTGGTTGTGGGGCATTACCCGCAGCAAGATTCTGATGGAGAACCGCCGCCGCAACACCCGACCCATGCCGACCGACGATCGCTCCCTGAACGATATCGCCTCACAAACTGCCGATCAGCCCGTTCACGACCTGGCCGACGACATAAGCGCCGTCGCCCGCCGAGCGCTGGCTTTGATTAGGGAGGACTTTCAACCCGTCACGTGGCAAGCGTTCGAACAAACCGTCATGCAAGGGCGGACTGCGGCCGACGTAGCAGCTGATCTCGGCGTGTCGGTTGGGTCGGTCTATACCGCCAAGTGCCGGGTGGCTGCGCGGCTGCGGCAGGAGTTGGGCGATGTTCTGTAGCCATCACGCTCCGAACTTGATTGGGCGCGCCGGGACGTAAGTCCTCCGGTGCCTTTGCCACGTTGGCGCCAAGCACGGGGGCTCACGTTCCCCGCTCGTGTGCTCCTTGAAAATTTTCCTGTAAGCGCCGTGCAATGTTCTTGTAGCCTCTTGTTATTCCTCTCAGGCGTCCACCTCATGCTCCAAACCCAATGTGCCAGTCGCGACGAGCTTTCCGCCCTGCTCCTCGTCAAGTTGCCGCCGGACCAACTCGACCAGCTCACCGAGCACCTCGAATCCTGCACCCGCTGCCAGGAGGAGTTCGCTGGCTTGAGTACAGCCGATGACACGCTCTTCACCGCCCTGCAACGGGCCGATAAGCCGACCGTCTTCGATGGGGAATCGGCCCTCGCGCGGGGGCTGCAACGCATTCGCGAGTTCGGGGCGGTGCCGGAGTCCGAGCCCGCCGCTCCGTCGCCTGCCGAGGATCTCGGCACGATTCGCGATTACCGCCTGCTGGCTAAGCTCGGCCAGGGGGGTATGGGCACGGTGTACAAGGCGCTCCACACGCGGCTCGATCGGATTGTGGCGCTCAAGGTGCTGCCCGCCGATCGCCTCAGCGCGCCCGCGATCGCTCGCTTTAGTCGGGAGATGCGCGCCGTGGGCAAATTGCACCACGCGAATATCGTGCAAGCGCTCGATGCCGGCGACCACGACGGCAAGCACTACCTGGTGATGGAGCTGGTGGAGGGGAGCGATCTTTCCAACGTCGTCCGCGACCAGGGGCGGCTGCCGATGGCTGATGCATGCGAGCTAATCCGGCAAACCGCGGTGGCGCTGGAGTACGTGCGGCAGCACGGCATGGTCCATCGGGACATCAAGCCTTCGAATCTCGTGCTGAGCACCGCCGGCCAGGTGAAGGTGCTCGATCTCGGCTTGGCGCTGCTGAATGATCCGGCCCACGAGGGTGAAGAACTCACCGGCGCAAGCCAAACGATGGGCACGGCCGATTACGTGGCCCCCGAGCAAACCGGCGACAGCCACAATGTT
>JBGTMM010000077.1:0-6419 GCA_041743635.1 Bythopirellula sp. | reverse complement strand
ATAAGTATTCGACAATTGGGCGTTCACCTTGGGAACCAGATGAAATCCGTCTTGAGCATGAATCAGATGGAAATTCATGGTGAAATAAATGAAAGCTCCACCAGCCAGCACTCCCAAGAGAAAGCTAAATAAACGACGCATGGATGAGCGCTCCGTAAAATTTTGACGCAAGATGGGTGGGTGCAGTCGTACCCGCTTTAGCGGACGAGCTTCGGTACGTTCCTAAGCTTGTCTTCGTTCAATCCCCGCAAATCTTGGCAGACAACCGATCAGAACCAATGCCAAATCTACTGCTTGGCACGATTATAATGGCAATAGGTCTTGGGTGTTCACCGTGGCGGGACAAGATTGATTGACACTCCCCGCCTGGTTGACAATTGTGGAGACTACGAGTTTTGAAGCAAGGCCAACATTTTCCGCCACATTTCACCTTTGCGCGGTACGTTTGCAGGAACCCCTTCCCCGGGCTCCTTGGCGACAATCGTGCCGCTTGAGATGCAATCCATGCGCGTGAGAACCACCAATTTCTGGCGACCTCTTTTTGCCTGCGCGGCGATGGGGGTGGCGTGCGCGAATGGCTGCAACCAAGCGGGCACAAGTTCCACAACAGGGGCCGCCCAAGCCCGACCTCGTTCCATTTACGCTTTGGGCCAATTAGAACCCACCTCGGGAATCATTGCCGTGAGTGCCGTTCCCGGCGAGCGACTCATGGAACTCGATCCCGATGTGGTAGAGAATCAACGCGTTCCCGCCAACGGCATTTTGGGATTATTGGCCAGCTACGATGTCGGCAAGGCTCAACTTGCCGCGCTGATGAAGAAAAAAGAACTCGCCGCCAAGAATCGCGTCCATCAGATCGAGGTTGCCAAAGCACAAAAGAAGCAAGCCGAAGCTACGCTGGCCCAGGCTCAAGCGAAACTCACGGAACTGGAATTGCAAACCGGCAAACTCCAAGCCCTCGAGACGGCCAGTCGCCTGGCTGCTGAAGAATACTTACGGCTGGAAGCGTTGCGGCTCGAAGACCCTGAATTGTTCACGGAACACCAACTTAAGAAGCGCGAAAATGAAATGGAAACGGCGCTCGCTGAATTTAATATTGTGAATGATAGCTATGCTTCGGCGAAAGAAGCTGCCGACAAGACGGTTAGCGCGGCCGAGGCCAATATCAACGTCGCCGACCTCTCGCTCCAGCAACTCGCACAGGGAATGGAAGAGCAGGCTATTAACCAGGAGATCGCCGTCGCCAAACAAACTCTTAAAAGATCCGTGTTAATGGCTCCCAATGTTTCTTCGGATACGCTGCAAAACGTCTTGGAAGTCGAGCTCGTTGCCGATCACGAGCCGGATTCGGTCGAAGACCGTAACCCGCTGACGGTTCTCAAGATTTTTCTGCGTCCGGGCGAATTCGTCTCGCAGATGCCAATCATGCAACTCGGCGATTTGAGCCAAATGGTGGCCATCGCCGAGGTTTACGAAGCGGACGTGAAAGACCTGCGGATTGGGCAGACAGCCGTGATTCGTAGCCCCGCCTTCTCCGGCGAGTTTGCCGACGGCATTAATCCGGAAACCAAGGAGAGGACCGGCGGCATGAAAGGCCGCGTTGAGCGTATTGGCGGCATCATTGGCTCGCCAGGACTCGCCAATCGCAATCCCCTGGCCCCCGCCGACCGCAGCGTGGTTGAAGTTCGCGTGGCGATCGTAGACCCCGCGGCTATAGCCGAGGCCGCGCGCCGCGTGGGGCTGCAAGTCACCGTGGAATTCGACAAGCCCACCGCTGAAAAAACAACCGCCCATGCGAATCCATGAAAACCCCACTGGCATGGAAGAACCTTGTTTATAACAAAGTCCGCACGGCTATCGGCGTCGCGGGGGTGGGATTTGCCGTCGTTCTGATCTTCATGCAGTTGGGGTTTCTTGGCGGGATCACCAGGACCGCGACCCAGATTTACGATGCGCTCGATTTCGACTTGATGCTGCG
Source organism: Bythopirellula sp. (assembly GCA_041743635.1). Classification (GTDB taxonomy): domain Bacteria; phylum Planctomycetota; class Planctomycetia; order Pirellulales; family Lacipirellulaceae; genus Bythopirellula. The sequence goes on along the minus strand of JBGTMM010000077.1, from coordinate 4,441 downwards.
CTCGCCGGCGTATTTGCATCTTACCGAGGCCCGTTCCTTCTCGCGCTTTCGCGTGCATCAAGCGGCCTCGCTCCCCGGGGTGACGCACGCTCGGCCCTTTTACTTGGGTTTGAGCGAATGGCAAGCACCCACCTTCGACGACACCGCCACGACCGACCAACAAGCCGGCCAGTGGCGGGGCATCATTACCATGGGGACCGATCCTAATGATCCCGGATTTGTTCGCGAAGACATTGCCGAGGCAACCAAGCTGCTCACCGACCCGCGTTATGTGCTCGTGGACGTGAAATCAACGCCCGATTATGGCCCCATGAATGGCCGCCGTTTTAGCGAAGCGGATATCGGCGTGGAAACCGCCTTGGGATCGAATCTCGTGCAAATCGTGGGACTCTTTAAGCTGGGCGCGGGCATGGCCAGCAATGGGGCTTGCCTCACCAATATCCAGGGGTACGTCCGCGCGTGTCCTTGGCAAACCATCGACGAAGTGACGTTCGGTCTCATCAAGCTGCGCGAAGACACTGATACAGACGCCGTTCGTCAACAACTGCAACAGATTTACGGCATTCCCGACTCGGCCTATGATTCGCTCGATCTTTCCTCGAATCCTGCCGCACAGACCAATCGCGATGTCGAAATTCTTACTCGTGCGGAAGTCAACGAGCGCGAGGAATATCGCTGGGTCCACGAAACGCCGTTGGGGCAGATTTTTTCGCTCGGCGTCTGGGTTGCCCTGTTCGTGGGAGTCGCCATTGTATACCAAGTTCTATCGACCGACATTGCTAACATGATGAGCGAATACGCCACGCTCAAAGCCATGGGTTACACGGCAAAGTATCTCACCAAAGTTGTGCTTTTGCAGTCCGTGCTCTTGGCCTTGGTGGGCTACGTTCCTTCACTTGCAATTTCGTGGGGGCTCTATCGGTTGTTGGAATCACTCTCCGGCATGCCCATGGTGATGACGCCTGGAATCATGATTTCGGTGCTGCTGCTGGCGATTTTCATGTGCGTGATCTCTGGCATGGCCGCCTTGCGTAAACTTTATCAAGCCGACCCCGCGGACTTGTTCTAAGACCCACGATGAAAATGCTCGCGAAAACACCGTTGGCCTGGAAAAATCTGACGCACGACGTGCGGCGGTTGGTGGTGGCGATTTGCGGCATTGCGTTTGCCGTGCTGTTGATGTTCACGCAAGTGGGCTTCCAGAATGCGCTGTTCGACAGCCAAGTGAAGCTCATCGATGACCTCGAAGGGGAGATTTTCATCGTCAGCAAAGCCAAATACACGCTGGCCGCGGAAAAGCGTTTTCCCATGGCACGGCTCAATCAAGCGCGTTCCTGTCCCGGGGTCGAAGGTGTTTACCCAATTTATACCGAGCTCACCATGTCCGTGGTGCGAAAGATTGAAAACGGCATGGGCAACTTGGGTTACCCCTTGCGGACGATTGGTTTTTATCTCGACGATCCCGTATTTCATTCCGAGGAAATCAATCGACAGCTTCCGCGCCTGCGAGCGAAACAGACCGCCCTCGTGGACCGAAACAGCAAACAAACTAAATTTCCTTTCCCGCTTGATGACGATGCGGCCCTCACCCAAGAGTATCTGGAACTCGCCGGCAAAAAACTCACGCTGGTCGGCACGTTCGACCTCGGGACCGATTTCGCCCACGACGGCAACTTGATCATGAGCGCCGAGAACTTTGCGCACTACTATCCTCACCGCGTACGGTTTGGCGATCCTTTGAGCGTCGTCGACGTCGGGATTGTCCAATTATTGCCAGAAGCGGATGTCGACGAGGTGCGCGACTTCATGGTACAAACGCTCGACAAGGATGTTTACGTGATGACCCGCGAGAAGTTCCGCACGGAGGAAATCCGCTTTTGGGACGAAAGCACGCCCATTGGCACAATTTTTCTCGCGGGCAAGCTCATCGGCTTTATCGTCGGGATGGTAATCTGCTATCAGGTGATTTATTCGGATATCGCCGATCACATGGCCGAGTTTGCCACGCTCAAAGCGATGGGCTACACAACCCGATATTTTATTCTGTTGATCCTCACCGAAGCCGTCCTGCTGGCCCTAGTCGGCTTTGTGCCGGGGACAGCTGTGAGCACTGGGTTATATTCCTGGCTCTCGGGTCGCACGGGGCTACTGATTGTCATGAGTTGGCACGGTGTGCTGTACGTGCTCGCTGCAACCGTTGCCATGTGCGTGGCTTCGGGTATGCTCGCGGTGCGAAAGTTGCTCGCTGCCGACCCCGCCAATTTGTTCTGATGCTCAGTCTGTTGTTTGAGGCAAAGTAACCAACCATGAATTCACAAACCACTATACCGGCCACAAGCGGCGCTTTTTCGGGCACGATGCAAATGCCCCGCACCGTGCAGTTGCAGGGTTTGAATCACTATTTCGGCGAAGGCGAGCTCCGCAAGCAGGCACTCTACGAGAACCATTTGGACGTTCGTCGCGGCGAGATCGTGATTATGACAGGGCCTTCGGGCTCTGGCAAAACAACCTTACTCACGCTCATCGGCACGCTCCGCACCGTTGAGGAAGGTAGCCTCAAAGTGTTGGGCAACGAGCTCAAAGGTGCCGACCGCGATCTCATCGTGCGCCTCCGTAAGGAAATGGGCTTCATTTTTCAGGCGCATAATTTGTTTGAATCGCTCACCGCCTATCAAAACGTCAACATGGCGGCCGAGCTCGTCGGCCTCGATCCGATGATCGCCGAGGGACGAATCACATCGCTTCTCTCTAGGCTGGGGTTGGAGGAGCGCATCCATTATAAGCCCAAGTCGCTGTCCGGCGGACAGAAGCAGCGCGTCGCCATCGCGCGGGGTTTGGTCCACAAGCCAAAGCTCATTCTCGCCGACGAACCCACTGCCGCGCTTGATGAAAAATCAGGCCGGGAGGTGGTCACGCTTTTCCAAGAACTGGCCCGCGATGAGGGATGCACGATCATCATCGTCACCCATGATAACCGCATTCTCGACGTGGCCGATCGCATCGTGAACATGGTCGATGGCCGCATCAAGTCGGACGTGGCGGTGAGAGAAACTGCCGTGATCTGCGATTTCTTGAAGAGTTTCCCCCTGTTCGCCGATCTCACGCCGAACACGCTCGCCCAGGTGGCCGATCAGATGATGATCCACGAGGCGCAACCGGGCGATGTGGTCATCCGCCAAGGGGATGCGGGCGATTTGTTTTATCTTATTCGTTCTGGCAGGGTCGACGTATTGATCAACGACGGCACGCAGGAACGCAAAGTGGCTGAGCTCAAGGAAGGCCAATACTTTGGCGAGGCGGCCCTCATCACCGACGAACCGCGCAACGCGACCATCGTCGCCCACGAACCATGCGTCTTCTACGCCCTCGGCAAAGACAACTTCCGTGCGGTGCTCGAAACGAGCGCCACGTTCGAGGAAGAACTGCGCCAAGCGCTGTTTAGAAGGCAGTAATTTCCAGATCCGCACTTAAATCAATTGCCTATGACTTCAGTCGCGGGCTCCAGCCGATGCTGATGTGCTCGTCGCTAGCAAACATGTCGTTCGTGGAATAAATGTCGATCGGCCCTCACGCAAGAATTCCACGCACGACGTGGGCTTCTTCGACCCCCGTCAGCCGCACGTCGAGTCCGCGGTAGCGGTAGGTGAAGCGCTGATGATCGATTCCCAGGCAGTGGAGGATCGTCGCGTGCAGATCGCGGAGGTGGACCGGGTTTTCAGCGATGTTGTAGCAGAAGTCGTCGGTCCGCCCGTATTCCATGCCGGGGCGAATACCCGCACCAGCGAGCCAAACGGTAAAGCAGCGGCCATGGTGATCGCGCCCCATGCCGGGATCACCAAACACGCCCTGGCTGAACACGGTGCGGCCGAATTCGGTGGCGAAGATCACGAGCGTGTCGTCCAGCAGGCCGCGCTGACGCAAGTCGTTCATGAGTGCCGCCGTCGGTTGATCGACGTCGCGGCACTGGTTGGGGAGTTGTCGTTCGAGGGCGATGTGTTGGTCCCAACCGCGATGGTAGAGTTGCACGAACCGCACGCCGCGCTCGATCAGCCGGCGTCCCAACAGGCAGTTGGCCGCGTAGCTGCCCGGCTTTTGAACTTCCGGTCCATAGGAGGCGAGCGTCGCGGCCGTTTCGCCGCTCAGATCGGTAAGTTCCGGCACGGAGGTCTGCATACGGAAGGCCATCTCGTAGGCGTGGATCCGCGCCAGGGTCTCGGGGTCGCCGATCTCGGCAGCGCGGAGCTGGTTAAGCTCGTCCAAATCGTCGAGCAGTGCGCGGCGCTGGGGGCGCGTGGTGCCCGGTGGATTATCGAGATAGAGGACGGGCTCAGTGCCAGATCGCAGCCCAACTCCTTGATGCGACGACGGCAAGAAACCATTGCCCCTCAGCCGCGAAAAAATTGGCTGGCCCGGATTCTTGCCGGAGCCCTGCGAAACCATG
>JBGTMM010000076.1:0-8823 GCA_041743635.1 Bythopirellula sp. | reverse complement strand
ATCCCTTTCGTCGATTTCTTTTGAAAGACATGCAGAACATACACAGCCTCCGCAAATCTTACTGTGTACACGGCACGATAAGCGTTACCATCATGATCTGACACCACTTCCAAAACACCTGAACCGACAAACCCCTTCAATGGCTTGGCATATGAGGCTTTCTTACCAATCTGCGCCAAATATAATGCAAAGCCGACTTCCCGGCGCGGGATCCCCGGGAAGTCGGATAAGTCCTTTTTAGAGCTTGCCATCCATCTTAGGGTTTTCGTTTTAGGCGCATCTTCCATTAATTATTTATACCATTTGTGGCATAACTGTCAAGTTCGATCAAATTAGCTAGTTCACAAAAAATGACCAACCACTCGCGTGATTGGTCATTCGGTCATTGGACCTTGGTCATTCCTAAAATGACCGCAGCGTTGGCTCTCGTTTCCAAATGCGATGCTTTTTGGCCTGGGTGATGAATTCTGCCAGATCGGTGCCGTTAAGTTTGATCACCCCTTCATCCATGCCGATGCCAGCCTTTTTGATGAGCGGTTCGGCGGCAGGTGTGTAGCCGATCACCTTCAAATGGGCGAAGGCGTCGCAAATCCAGGCGATGGCTGCCGCTTCTTTGAGCAGCATTTCTACCTGATCTTCCGCCGGGGCAATCACCACCGAGTCGAACAACGCCGACGGGGCCCCCGCGAGAAAATCGTCGGGAGTAACCTCTTTCCCTTGGTTCGTGGCAATCGGCCCTGCGTTGGGCGCGATCACGGCGACCTGTGCCCCTTCGGCTAACGCTTCCTTGATAAGCGCGCCGTAAAATTTGCCGGGGATGCCAGCGGTGGTGAGCAAGCCGATCTTCTTGCCGGTAATCGACTGCGGTGCCTTCGCATACTGCGACAATGCTTTCGACGGCTTCGGATTTCCCGGCATGGCCGCCGGTTTAATCTTTTCGGCCATCCCTGCCATACCGAGATTCATGGCCACGTGCTCGCCGAGTTTGGGGTCGATTAGCTGCAAGTGCCCCAGCATTCGCTTCCGCACGGCTAGCGTTTTTACCTTGCCAAGCTCAAACGAGAACCCGCCGATGATGTGCCGTTGTTCCGGTTCTGTCATCGACTTAAAGAACAACGCCGCTTGGGTGTAATGATCGGCAAAACTCTCGGGCCGGGTCCGCATTTTGTCGCCCGCTTCCGGCGCTGGGAAGCTCACGAAGCCGGACTTCGGGCTCTCGCGGGGCGTTGTCGGATCGAGGCTATTGGGTTCGTAGTTAGCCCGACCTTGCTTGGGGACTTCCATCTGCATGTGCGCATCACGCTGCAAGTTGGCCAGGGGAGACTTTGGCGCGTTGATGGGAAGCTGATGAAAATTTGGACTCCCCAACCGCGAGAGCTGAGTATCGAGGTATGAAAACAGCCGGCCTTGCAGCAGGGGATCGTTGGAAAAGTCGATCCCCGGCACGAGGTGCGACGGACAGAATGCCACCTGTTCGGTTTCCGCGAAAAAGTTATCGACGTTCCGGTCGAGCACCATCTTTCCCAGCGGGGTGAGCGGCACAAGCTCCTCGGGCACAAGCTTGGTCGGATCGAGCACGTCAAAATCAAATTTCTCGGCTTGCTTTTCGGTGAAGACCTGTACGGAGAGTTCATACTCGGGAAACTCGCCCCGCTCGATGGAGGTCCACAAATCGCGGCGATGGAAATCGGGATCAGCCCCCGAGATTTTTACGGCTTCATCCCAAATCAGCGAAAAAGTTCCCAGCTTCGGCCGCCAATGAAACTTCACCAGCTTCATGTCCCCCTTGGCATTGATCATGCGGAACGTATGCACGCCGAAACCTTCCATCATGCGGAAGGACCGGGGGATTCCTCGATCCGACATGACCCACATCAACATGTGCATGCTCTCGGGCATCAGCGAGACGAAATCCCAAAACGTGTCGTGCGCGGATTGGGCTTGGGGAAATTCACGGTCCGGCTCCGGCTTCACCGCGTGAATCAAATCGGGAAATTTCATCGCGTCTTGGATGAAGAACACGGGGATGTTGTTGCCCACGAGGTCGTAATTACCCTCGCTGGTGTAAAACTTGACGGCAAAACCGCGCACGTCGCGCGCTGTGTCAAACGAGCCTTTGCTCCCGGCCACGGTTGAGAACCGGACGAATACCGGCGTCTTTTCCGCGGGCTTTTGCAAGAACGCCGCCCGGGTGAGATCGGCGTGCGACTTGTACGGCTGGAAGTAACCATGGGCACCGTAACCACGGGCGTGGACCACCCGCTCGGGAATCCGCTCGTGATCGAAATGCGTGATCTTCTCACGCATGACAAAATCTTCAAGCAATTGCGGCCCGCGCGGCCCGATGGTGAGCGTATTTTGATCGTCGGAGATGGGGAGGCCCTGATTTGTGGTCATCCGCTCGGCGGCTCCGCCCGAGGTTTGATGGGTTTCACCACCCTCACCGATTTCCGTCGTGATTTTGTCGTTCTTGTTGGGCGTCTTAGCCATTTCGCGTCGCTCCCATTTTGAATTCGTGCAGAAAATATTAAATGAACTCGAAGGCCTATTGTCTATCAAGAAGGATGAAAGTTCAATCGGTCACTGCGGCATGGGTTCATGTGCCTGCGGCATAAGCTCCCCTCCCATCGGCACCATCACTTCGTCGATGATCTTGCGAATCTCGTCCGAAGGGTCAACCGCCTCGACCTGAGCGGGAACGCCGGCATTGTCGGCCTCTTGCTCGGCCGTGGCGATTAACCTGCGCAGCTCCTCGTCGGTGGCCTTTTCGCGGAAGCGCCACTGACCGCTCTCTTGCTCGTCGGCCACATGCGAGACCACGGCCTCGATTTGCGCCTCTTCGATTTGTTGATCGATCACACCCCGGACAAAACGTCGCAGCGCCAACGCTCCGGCTTGCTTTTCCTCTGGCGTGAGGGTGGATTGGTTAAAATAGTGCGACTCGATCATCGACACGGGCAGCGACGGCATCAGCGGCGATTCGAGGATCACATGCGCGAGCTCGTCGAACTGTTCAATGCTCAGTGTGCCATCTTCGAGGGCATTGAGGGGACGATCCAACTCATCGCGGATTTCTTGTTGTTCTTGTGGAGGCAAATTGGACGCCTCTAACGTTTGATCGATCACCATGTTGGCTAACGCCACCGACCATCCGCGCCAGTTTTGTGAAGCAAAATAACCCAGCACGGCGATCAGCGCGACCATGAGGAGCAGGATCATAAAGCAGCCCTTGAGGCAACCGCCCATGCAGCCCCGTTCCTGGCGATATTCTTCTTCTGGTTCAATCTCGAATTTGTCAGCCACCATCGTCATATTACCTTGAGAAAACCGTAAAGCCCGGGGTCGCCACGGCGACTCGACTGGGCGAGATGGCACTCCCCGGGTCATGTATGGTACCGCGCATCAAAAAACCCGATTCCGCAATTAAACTGTGGAACCGGGTTATAAAAATGTGGAGGATAACGGGATCGAACCGATGACCTTCTGGCTGCCAGCCAGACGCTCTCCCAGCTGAGCTAATCCCCCGTGAATCTTCGCCGCATCCAAAGACGAGCATTAAAACAGCCGCTCTGGTTTCCTTGGCTACGAACTGGCAAACTAACACCCTCTCTGCCGATTGTCAACGCCGCCATTTAGCGCCCATGAAGCCCCTCACGAAAAGCCTAAAAATCGCGCTTCCCTTGGGCAAGGTGTTACTCGCCCTTGGGATTGTCGGCTATTTAGTTGTGAAAATTCAGCGCGACACGGGATTCTCGCGACTCGTGGACGAACCGAAAGCGTGGCCGTATTTGGCGATAGCGCTCGCGATGGTGCTCACGGCGTTCACTTTGAGCTTCGTGCGGTGGTGTCTGTTAGTCCGCGGACTCGGTCTGAGCTTTTACATGCGCGATGCCCTACGACTCGGCTCGCTAGGATTCATGCTCAACCAAGTTATGCCCGGCAGCGTGGGAGGCGATCTCTTCAAAGCCGCGTTCATCGCGCACGAGCAACCTGGTCGGCGCACCGAAGCGGTCGCGTCGGTGTTCATCGACCGTTTCGTGGGACTTGTGGCGATGTTTGTGGTGGCGAGCGTGGCGCTAGCGTTTGCCGATCGCACGTTGGCGCGCAGTCCCTTACTCAGCAGCCTGCAAGCTTTCATATGGTCGGTAGCCGGGGGGGGGATTGTGGTGATTCTGTTGCTCACGAGCCACTTAATCTCGGGAATAAGAACACAACATCTGGCAAGGCGTATGCCCGCGGTGGGCGACACGCTGGGTCGGCTTGTGGCCGGGTTGAATCGTTTTAGCAGTCGCCGCCGCTACTTAGTCGCCGCCTTCGGACTTGCGCTCATGACCCACGGCTTGTTGGTGAGTTCATTTTGGTGCGTGAGCCGCGGCCTACCGATCAACGGGCCAACCTTTCAACAGAACGCGACCATTGTTCCGTTGGCACTCGTGGCGGGTGCGCTGCCCCTTACCCCTGGCGGGTTGGGACTCACCGAGGCAGCTCTCGCCAAGCTGTATGAGGCGATCCAACTCAACGAATCGGATGGAGCGCTCGTGGCCCTCGGCTATCGGGCGCTGACGTACGTCGTGGCGGCCATCGGCGCATGTTATTACTTGTCCGCCAAACGACGGAACGACCGCTTGCTTCAGGAAGCCGAAGCACTGGCGGCGGAAATCAGTTGAAACGGGTTACGGGTAGCCCCGACACTTTGTCCGAACAATGCTTTGCCTAGGCGAAAACGCAACCGGACAAGTGTCGGGGTGCGCAGCACGAGAGGTTTCGGATGTTACCCACAAATCCTCTTGTCGCAAGCGACACCGACACTCGACTGGTCACATCGAAAAGTACAAAATGCGTTCACCAGTCGAGTGTCGCTGCCACCCGACGTAACGGGGCGCCCTACCGCCGCTTGCACCACCAATATCCGAGCAAGCCCAGCCCAATCAAACTAATCGTCGCCGGCTCGGGAATGATGACAGGGGAACTGGTGAGCGGCTCGACATCGATCGACCTCATGCCAAAATTGCGCTGCCAGACCAGAAAATCTCTTCCGTCCACGTCGGCGTCGCCATCGGCATCGCCATCCGTCGCTTCGGCATCTGAGTTCGTGCCGTAGCCTTCCTGCCAAATGACGAGATCCTCCCCATCAACTTCGCCGTCACCGTCAAAATCGCCAGGCACGACGGCATCGGTCACGAGCTTATAGATGGCACCCGTAGTGGTATTGGTGACGGTGGTACCAATCTTGACGAAATAGAGGTTGCCCACCGAGTCTTCACCAAAAGAGACAATATTGTTAGCCGTGCCTATGTTCGGGGGAATATTACTCTTAATGTTGTCGACCGAGCCATAGGGGTCCGTTGGATCTATTGTCCAGATATTATCCGAGCCTACATCGGCAAAGAAGTAGAGGCCCTGCACTTCGGGATCGGGACCGCGGTAAACGTAACCTCCTGTAGTGACAAAGCCCTGAAACTCGCCGGTGCCACGGCCATAGTCGTAAACCGGCGGGACCGCGTTCGCAGGCGCGGGCTGATCGTCATACGTGGGATTGAATCCTGACCCTTCCAGAATTCGCCAACCGTAGTTTTCTCCACCTTCACTATCGGCCGCTTGGAAATCGATTTCTTCCTTGGTGCCTTGTCCGACATCGCCGATCCAAAGATCGTGCGTTTTGCGATCGAAGCTGGCCCGAAACGGATTGCGCAGTCCAAAGGCCCAGATTTCGTCGTCGCCTGTTTCGCCAACGAACGGATTTGTTGCCGGATTACCGTAATTGCCCCCCGTGCCATTGGTGCCGTCAACGTCAATCCGCAGCACCTTGCCGAGCAAATTGCTGGTAATGTCTTGAGCGTTGCCCGTGCCTAGGGTATGACCCGTGCCGGTGTCGTCGCCACCGCCGCCATCGCCCGACATGATGTAGAGATAACCATCGTTGGGACTAAAGCCAATCCACCCGCCGTTATGATTCGATTGTGGTTGATTGTAGAATAGTAGCTCAGTCGCCGTGGGATCGGCGATATTCGGATCACTTGAGACCGTGTACTCGCGAATGTGAGTTCTCGTCGCCGCGGCGCCGCCATCGTCGACGGTCACGTTGATAAAAAAGCGGCCGTTGTTTGCGTAGTCTGGGTGAAACGCCAAACCTAACAGACCTTCTTCATTAGAATTACTATCCGTATCCGGGACCGTGAGAAAGGGCGTGGGGTTGACTGAATTGTCGGCAAGATTAAGAATCTTGATCGTGCCCGCCTTCTCCACGATAAAAAGCCGCTCGGTATCGCCGGGGGCATGAGTGACGTAGACCGGTGTATTCAACCCCGAGGCTACGAGCTCTAAGCCAACCGCTTCGGCATAAACTTTTGCCGCGAATAGGCTCGGCGAAAACAAGACCGCCAAGCTGAACACGGAAATGTATTGGCGCAACATGATACTCCCTTCTCTGTGTCCCATGAAAAATTGGCCCCTACCCAAGTATCTCAATATAGGGAGCGGATCGCAAGAAAATGACCTGGGAAACGCGGAAAAATAGGCTTGCTCTCATACTGAGCCCCCTCGATCCGGCATTTGTTAATGGGAAAGCACGGAGGGGTGGTAATTGTACCGAAGTCCCAGTCACCGGAACTAAACGGACTCGGCGAGTTGCCCCGTTGCCACGCCAGAAAATTCTTGCCTGCAAATCCTTGTAGTGCGACCGTCTCGGCTGCTACTGCAGGCGGGACGCCTGCACCACAAGTCGGCTGCTAATGCCATCGCCGCAACGGCCGTGCAGGCGCCGAGTTGTTTAGCGCTGTTATTTGGTTTGCTGTTTCTGAGCGTAAACTCCGAAATGGTTATTAGCGTTGATTTGCGTCCATTAGCGGTTCATTTCCCTTCGCGATCTCTGCGCCTCTGCGTGAAATCTCTCCGGTCACTCACGTTCCCGGCTCGCCAATTGATTATTTCTTGCGGGCCAAAAATCATTGTTGAATCGCTTCGACCAATGCAGGACGAGTAAAATGCACCACCAACATCACCATGTTACCACCTTTACCAACATGAAACACATGATTGCGCATGAGTCACCTTGAGCGACTATTGATCGTCTTCAGCACAACTCAACTCGCGCAGAGACTTGATAGCGTCCGCAATGTCAGGGACTACGACGCCCCGCTGGCGGCCGGCGAGGTCGGAATTCGCCAAGATCGTGAGCTCATCGAAATCTTCGGCCGCTTCCAAGCGATTGCGGGCCCTCACGCCCAGCGTTCCACGGGAAAGCGATTGAGCGACGGGCATATTTTCAATGAGCCATAGGGTGCGCTCCGTGACGATGCGCTCCAGGGCCGAAAGGGTTGCGGGCAAATGATTGCGCCGATCAATGGCCTTGCCCACGTCGTGCAACAGCGCCGCGGTCAACAGCTCCTCATCATAGGGCACTTGTTCTTCGACAAGTTGAAAAACCTGCAAACTGTGGTACAGCACATCTCCCTCGGGATGTGTTTGAACATCCTGCTTTACTTCGGCCAGAGGACGCAGCAGCTCCGTATAGATTTCAAACCGGCTGTCCCACTCTTGGGGTTCTAACACCTTCATAAGGGAGCGGAGTTGCTCGCCGACTTCGGCATCCGAGGGCAAATCGCGTGGGCGAATACCCGTGGGAAAGAGTCGTTCAACGGCGGAACGACGGGCGTCGGAATTGCGTAACTCCGGCTGCTCGTTAATAAGGCGGGCAGCTTCCCAGGCGATTTGGCGACGGGCTTTGGAAGGTCTCACGGCGGGCAGGGCAAAAACTTGGTGATCGAGGCCTGGTGATCGAGTGGGAGAATCGCTCTGATATTCTTGATTCTACCTAGCCGCCGCCAGAATGGCACTATCGATTCCCGCGTCGAAGCTGATTTCTTTTACTTCCGGCAGAAAAGCCTCCAAAGGCAAATCCTGGTTGCCGGCACTAATGCGGAAGAAATCTTGCTCGCGAGCCACGAATGCTTCCACCACCAGCGGATCGAATTGCTGGCCATAGCGGCTGACAATCCAATCGCGGGCCTCTTCGTGCGACACGGCGGCCTTGTAGGGTCGTTGCGAGGTGAGCGCGTCGTAGACATCCGCCAGAGCGACGATTCGCCCCGTCAAAGGAATTTCTTTGCCCTGCAAACCGTGCGGATAACCGCTGCCGTCCCAATGTTCGTGATGCGTGGCAGCGATCTGTTCGGCCACTTCCAGAAAATCATCTTCCTCGAGTTGTTTGCGAATCGCGGCCAAACATTCGCTCCCCAAGGTGGTGTGCATTTCCATGGCCTTGCGTTCCAGGGAATTGAGCCGCGCCGGCTTGAGCAGCAGAGCATCGGGGATGCCTACCTTGCCAATATCGTGCAGTGACGACGCGACCGCCAAATCAGCGACAAAGCCGCGTTCGATTTCCTGATTCGTCCGAGCCAATTCCGTGGCGAGCACGGTCACGTACGAGCGAATCCGCTCCAGGTGCTTGCCGGTGTCTTTATCGCGCGATTCCGCCAATTTCGCCAATCCAAACGTGACGGCATTCCGCGTTCGCACCAGCGAACGAGTCCGCTGGGTAACTTGGAACTCGAGCCTGGAATTCGCCGCGGCGAGTCCCGCTTCATAGCGGTTCAATAAAAATCCGGTAAGCATCGCGGTGGCACCAATGACAAATGCCACCAGAATATAGCCGACTTGCATCACGGGCTTAATCGTGGCGGCGATGAACGAATCAACCGCCATATCAGACTGGTAGACGGCGAGAATCGCATTCATGTGCGGCAAACTAAATCCAGTGAACGCGTGGACCTCTCCGTCGAGATCAACCTTGCCCATGATCACTGGCGGGCGCTCCGACTCGAT
>JBGTMM010000075.1:0-2553 GCA_041743635.1 Bythopirellula sp. | reverse complement strand
AGAATATTTGCCGAATCCAGTTTACAAAAACTATGTGCTCACCCCCAATTCGGAACGAAATGCGCTAGGCGAATTAGCCGACGATCTTTTCATATGCGATGCGAGTACCACGGCAGTGAATTCGCGGCTGGATAGGATGCCATGCAAAAGCACTGGTGAAATGATTGCCACGGCCCGCAGCAACCATCCCGGAGGCGTGGACAGTTCTCACGTCGATGGAAGTTACCGTTGGATCAGCGACGATATCGATCCCGTACTCTTTGGCAGCCTTGTTTGCGCACACGACGGGATGACGCTCACGGAATAACCAGGATATTGGAAGCCCCATGAAAGACGTTCTCCCCTTGGGTGCTGTCGTTTTCGGCGTCCTCCTGTTAGTAGCCGGATTTATGTGGGGTAATCTCTTCCCCCCCGCGGCCGCTTGGTCCCCCGAACAGAACACTCAGCTCACCGACCTGGGGACCGAACTTAAAAGCACCGGCTTCAAGCTCGCTGAAGCCCAGTCTAACCCGCAGATGCACAGCGGCGAGAATGCCGCCGAGCTCAAGATGAAGCACGACGAGATCAAGAAAGAGTTCGACGCCCTCTACGCCCAGTTCGAGTCGGCCCGCGATCAACCTGCCAACACCGGCAACACCCTAAAATGGGTGGGCATCATTATCGCCGCGGGGGGCGCCGTCTTCGTTTTCGCCAATCGGCAAGAAGGCTAACTTCTCGAAGGAGAGAAAAATGCAAACCGCTGATTCACGCTAATCCTCGCTAATAAGTCAAAATCCTATTAGCGATCATCAGTGGCCATTAGCGGTTTCTTTGTTATCTCCGTTACCTCTTGTACATTCTTGGCCGCACGACGCTTTAAGCGATTACTTGGTTCTTGCGAGATTTAGAGCGTTAAGCACGAAAGCGGAAGGTCTCTTCGATCCAGCGCATGAGTCTCATGCCCCAAGTCTGCGGAGTCGCTTCAATCTGTACCTGGCAACGCAGGCCGGGCATGATGTTGCCCGACTCATTTTCAAGGGAGGCGCGTGCTTGGTAGGTGGCACTTAGCAGTTGTTCGCCGCCAGTCGCGGAGGGCTGAGTCGCGACGCTGCCGCCGTGTTTGTTGCCTAAACTCAAAGGACCGCTGGTCGTTTCCGCACTCGACAATTCAGTGATCTCGCTCGTGATCGGCTGAAACGGCGAGCTCGCCGGCCAAGCCATGACCTTGGCGCCGACCGTGACAAACTCAAGCACCGACTGGTCGACGAGGATGATGAGCTCCAGTTGTTTGGGATCGCCGATTTGGCACAGCACGTCGTGGGCTTCGAGACGCATGCCGAGATTTCGCGGTTCGAGCGGTTCGCCGTAGGATGTCGCGAGCGTCGTGACCAATTTCCTGCGCTGCAAAGTGTTCGAAGCCGGCAAGACCACGCCGGCTCGCGACGCTTTGCGCACCAACAGGTCGCGCTCCCTGATGCGCTCGACGAGTTGATGTTTTACCATGGCGAGTGTCTTTTCAAGCGATTCAATTCGTCTACCCGCATCGGTTGAAACCAGGCGCTCCTTCTTTAGGCCTGTTACTTGTGCTTCGAGTTCTTGAACCTGTCCCTCGAGTTCAGTGATTGCGTATTCCAAGTCGTCGTTGACTAAGGTTGCCACGACATGTCCCGGCGCGACGGAATCCCCGTAGGCCACGGCCACCGTGGCGAGCTTTCCGGCGGTTCTGGCATAGATTGTTTCCGCTTTTTTCACCCCTATGACGCCTGAGCAATCAATGGACCGAGGCATGGGCACAAACAGCGCGACAGCCACGAAAGCCGCCAACGTCCCCATTACAGACAAAAATCGCCGAGTTTTCATTTGAGAGACTCTTCCTGGGACATGAAGCAATTTGATCATTTGCCACGCAGGCAAGATCACTAAACCGAACAGACCAAACAGCGCGACGATGCGTCCCAAAACTTCCAGGTCATAGTGCTCCAACGCGGTGCTCAAGACCCATAATACGGTGAAGACCATCAACCAGCGATACGCTGCCGAGGCGATCGCGTAAACCGTCAGCCAGGCTCGTCTGCGGGTCGGCATCCGTTTGCCGAGTGGCAATTCAATCCCTAGGCACCCTTTGACCAGGTAGTGTCGCAGCAATTCGCGTGAGCGTTGGGCGAGATTGGGGATCTCCAAAAAATCGGACAAGATGTAATAGCCATCATAACGCAGCAGCGGATTGGAGTTGACGAGAATGGTGCTCACCGAGGTCAGCAGCATGAGACTCAAGCAGATGCTATTGAACATGCCCGGCTCGCTGAGCCACCAGCCGAAGGTCGCCAGGGCCGCAATACAAATCTCGACGTACATCCCACCGGCACCAATTGCCATGCGCTGCCATTTGTTCGGGAGCAGCCAGGAATCCGACACGTCGCAGTACATGGCCGGGGCGAAGAACAGCAGCATCACGCCCATTTGATGACATTCCCCGCCAAAGTGTTTGCAGGCCAAGCCATGACCGAACTCGTGTAGGACCTTGCAGAAAATCATGCACAAGATGAGCCAATGGAGATTTGACGGGCCGAAAAA
>JBGTMM010000074.1:0-1956 GCA_041743635.1 Bythopirellula sp. | reverse complement strand
AAGGGGGCAGGGCATCGGCGAGATTCTCCCTGCTTCTCGGCAAGTTTTTTGGTGGTCCCACACATTCCCGCGACGGCGTGACTTATGCCCAATCTGGTGGCAACTGGACTCGACGATCAGCAATACTGGCGCCGTGAGCTTGCGGACGGCGAAGTCGTTCGCATTGGCCGGGCCCCCCGCGAAGGGTGGTCTGTTCCTTGGGACGTGCTGATTTCCCGTGAACATGCCGACGTGGAGCTCGTCGAACAGGGCCTGCGGGTGCGGGCTCTGGAAACGGCCCGCAACCCGATCATCTACAACGAGCAGCCCAGCACTGAGTTTGTCGCCGTGCCTGGTGACGAATTTCAGATTGGCCGCACGGTCTTTCAGTTTCACGACACCGAGTCGGTCAATTCCGCCTCGACCACGTTCATCGAGCACACCTACACCAAGCGCGAGCTGCGCGCGATCGGCTTCAAGAATGCCGACCGCTGCCTGGAAACGCTTTGCGAGATTCCGCGACTCATCTCCGAGTCGATGACCGACGACCAATTCGCCACGGAAATCGTGGAGCTGATCTTGGGTTCCCTCCCCAATGTGGCAGCCGTTGCGGTGATTCAGTTCGATCCGTCGGCGGATTACGATTCGCCCGAGCCGAAGCTGATGCGTTGGAACAGTCGCAACGATCAAGTGAAGCGTTTTCAGCCGAGTCGGCGGTTGATGGCCCGGGTGTTGCAACGCCGTTGTAGTGCCATCCATCTGTGGGAAGACACCCAGAAAACGCCCGGCTACACCATGAGCGGCGACCTCGACTGGGCCTTCTGCACGCCGATACCCACGACGCAAGATCGCTGGTGCTTGTACGTTTCCGGAAAGCGCAAATTTGCCGGCATTTCGTCGGTGGAATCGCCGACCGATTTGATCGGTGAACTGCGTTTCGCCGAGTTGATCGCCAATTTTATTGGGTCGATACGCAAGGTCCGTTCGCTCGAACGGCAGCAAAGCCAGATGCGGCAGTTTTTCTCTCCGGCGGTCGTGGAAATGATGGTCAATAACCAGGTTACTTCGCTGGAACCGCACGAGGGCGATATCTCGGTGCTGTTCTGCGACGTGCGCGGCTTTTCGCGGAAAGTCGAGCAATCCCGGCAGCAATTGGATAAATTGCTCGAGCGCGTGAGCCACGCGCTCAACGCCATGACGCGCAGCATCTTGAAATTTGAAGGCGTGATCGCGGATTTTCAGGGTGATGCCTCGCTCGCTTTCTGGGGTTGGCCCAATCCGCTCGAAGGGGGCACCCTGTCGGCATGTCGCGCGGCGGCCTCGATTTATCGCACCTTCCATTTGGCCAATCTCGATCCCGAACATCCCTTGAATGGTTTTCAAGTGGGGCTCGCCGTCGGACACGGCCACGCCATCGCGGGACGCATTGGCTCGGACGATCAAATGAAAGTCGGCGTGTTCGGTCCGATTGTCAACCTCACCTCGCGGCTCGAGGGAATCACCAAGCAAGTCGGCGCGTCGATTCTCATCGACGGCGGCATGGCCGAGCAAATTCGTGGGCACCTGCCTCCCGAAGAGTGTCGCATACGTAAAGTCGCTCGCATGCGGCCCGCTGGCATGGACAACTTTGTGGACGTGTTTCAACTGCTCCCCGTGGGTGTCGATTTCGACGCAATCACCGACGCCCAGATCGCGCAATATGAGCAAGCCGTTCAGGAAGTGATCGACGGCCACTGACAAAAGGCTCAGGACCTGCTCCAGGGTCTATTACCGAACGACGGCCCCGCGAATTACTTGCGCCAATTTTTGGCGGAACATGAACTTTCGCCCCCCGCGGATTGGGATGGCGCAATCAATCTCAAGGGCAAATAGCTTCCTAGTGTCCGACGACGACGCAACAGTGCGATGGTGCGCACAACCGGTAGTGGTTTATGGGCTGTACCACTACGATTTCGCCGATTGAAACCCACTGCCAAC
>JBGTMM010000073.1:0-1924 GCA_041743635.1 Bythopirellula sp. | reverse complement strand
CAGTCATCCACGCGTAGAGTTCATCGGTCAGATAGACGTGGCCTTTGCGGACCCTTACCTTTGGCATAGGCAGGTCAAACCAGCTGCACCACTGCCGGATACGGTCCTTTGTGGCGTCAGCAGACATGAGTGCATCGGTCGCGCAGGCGCGTTGTTCAGAACAGGAAGCGTAGGAAGGGAAGATGGCAAGGCAGTCGAATAATCGCGGAGCGGCCTGGTCTCAAACCGTCAAATTGTAGCGAATAGCGCCTCGTGGAACCAATCCAGTGCGGACCGGCAATCACGGCAATTCGCGGACAATCTCCATGCTAGCGACTCTCGCGCGTGAATCTACCCCGTCAACCCTTCGAACAATGGTGTTGACATGTATCGCTCGCCAAGGCTCGGGATGATGACGCAGATGCGCTTGCCCTTGAACTCGGGTCGAGCCGCCACTTTGGCTGCGGCGCACATGTTAGCCCCGCTGGAGATGCCGGCGACGATGCCTTCCTCTTTGGCCAGCCGCCGTGACCATTGAAACGCCTCTTCGTTCGTCACCAAGATCGTTTCATCGACGAGGGAAGTATCGAGGTTCTTCGGAATGAATCCCGCGCCAATGCCTTGAATTTTGTGCGGCCCCGGCTTGCCGCCGGAGATGACGGGCGAATCGGTCGGCTCAACCGCGATGGCCTTGAAGTTCGGGTTCTTCGATTTGATGAATCGCGTAGCGCCGGTGATCGTGCCGCCCGTACCGACGCCGGCAACAAGCGCATCGATGTTATGGCCCGAGTCTTCCCAGATTTCTGGCCCGGTGGTTTTCTCGTGAATCGCCGGGTTGGCCGGGTTGTCGAACTGCTGCGGCATCCAAGCGTTCGGAGTACTTTCCACAAGTTCGGCTGCTTTCGCGATCGCACCCTTCATGCCTTCTGCTGCGGGGGTCAGCACTAACTCAGCGCCCATGAAGCGCAACAGTGCTCGTCGCTCGACGGACATCGACTCCGGCATCGTGAGGATCAGCTTGTAACCCTTCGCCGCGCACACGAAGGCCAGTGCGATGCCCGTATTGCCACTGGTGGGCTCGACAATCACGGTGCCTTCTTTGATCTTGCCATCGCGCTCGCCCGCTTCGATCATTGCGGCGCCGATACGATCTTTCACGCTATTGACCGGTTGAAAGAATTCGCACTTCGCAAAAACTGTGGCCTGACCAGGGGGAATCAAACGGTTGATGCGAATCATCGGCGTGTCGCCGATCGCCTGGGCGACGTTCTCATAAGTCTTATTGCGTGGCATGATGCACCTCTGCCGAGTTCAAGAATTCATGGGTTGCGGGCCTGTCAGCTTTGCGCCCTGGATTATCACGATTCGGCCCATTTCCACAAGGTCGCTCACCTTACCGAACCGTTGGTCGAGACGCCTTCCACGAGCCGCCAACGCAAGGTTACCGGCCAACTCGCGGCCACCAGTTCTTGCCAGCTTGCGTAATAATTGGCAGGAGCCGCGATGCATGAAACTTTCAGCGATAAGGATGACGTACACGGATACGGGTGAATGGCGACCGTCCAATCGAGCCCGGCGAGGCTTCCGCTCGCGGACGACTGGCCGACGGCGAAGTCCTGCACTGCGAATTGGAATTCGCTAAACAGCGCATCCGTTTGTAGCTTCATCGCCGAGCTGGCGAGATCGACGACCTGTGCGCCATCGACCGGGCAATCGCAGCAGAGCCACAGACTGAACAGATCGGCGATGAGCAGCATGTGCTGGGCACGCTTCGCATAGTCCAACGTATGCGACGGGTCCGCGCGAATCCATTCGTCCAGCCAGCCGGTGCGAAGCTTGCGCTTGGCTGTCAGCCAGGCGACAGCCAGTTGGTCTTTAGCATGCTCGGAGTTGTTCAGCAGATTGTAAAAGTGGCCGGCGACGATGTAGGCGGCAAGCGGCCCGA
>JBGTMM010000072.1:0-9704 GCA_041743635.1 Bythopirellula sp. | reverse complement strand
GACCCCAAAACAGGCCACCAACTTGTCGCAGATGCCCTTGTACTCGTTGTAGGTGGACGATGCTAAGCGGCCTGCCTGCATCTTGGTGAACTTGGCCGTGCGATACGCGTTGCACAAGTCGCCAATCGTCATCTGATCGGGCTGGACTTTGTCAATCGCTTTGCCTGCATTAGGATCGGCGATGAACGCTTGATAGAGCGCCAATGCCTCGGTCTTACCATGGTCGGGTGTGGCGACCATTTTACCTTGAACTATGCGACCCCAGTTTCCAAAATACCGGACCTTACCGTTGATCGACTTCAACCACTTGCCTGATGGATGTGGCGTCAATGGGAAGTTAGCGGGCTTCTTGGGAACAAAGTGCTTGCGTTTTTTCTTCGATGTCGTAGCCATGTTTGGATTCCTTCACTTTGAGTAATGGTGTGATTGATCAGTCTTGTTCAATGTCGTCGCAATCGGCGTCCTCATCGAGTTCTGCCAACACTCGCACCCAATCAATGAATCGAGCGAAGTCGATGAAGTCGGCATCACCCTTAGGTGTCGCGACGAGAATCATGGATTCATCTGCCGATTGTGTTCCGGCCCACTTCCAGAAAACTTGCTCGCCGAACAAACCACATTCGTTCAGTTCCTTAATCACTTGATCAATTGGCATCCCGTCGAAGTTCAGCTCGCATTGATCGAGGCCCGGAGCCATCACTTCAACACCGCCGTACACTTGGATGTCGGCGTAGGGAATTTTCTTATCGCTAATTTTCTTGAGCAGCGTTACGTGTTTCACGTTATGGATTCCTTATTTGTGCGCAGCAGTACGCTGGCGATTTCTAAAAATGGGATGAGCTAGCTCAGAACAATAACGTCGAACTCAATTTGGTCGTCGCTGTCATCGAAAGTTTCGATAGCGACGCCGGAGTTCGAGTAGGCACTTGCGACGAGGGAGCTGCCCAAGTCGTCGTTAAGATGTTCGATTACTCGAATAGGAAGTGCCTGGAGGGTGTGACCGATGTCACCGTAGTCGGAGCCGAAGACGGCCTTCGCTCCTGTTTCGTATTGCTTTAATCTGTCAATCAATTCCCCGACAGTCAAGGCTTGATCGAGCAACTGGCGTACTTCCCGACGGGTGCTAAAATGGCACATTCGACTCTCCTTCAGTTACAAGGGGATGTTGAAAGCCTCGCAGTCGTTGACGCGGCTGCGAGGCACTTACTGAACACACGTTCAGTAAAAGCTATTGTAGAAAAGTAATTAGACTTAAGGCTAGAGGATTTTTTAGAATGGGCGAAATACCCTTAATCCTCGAAGAAATCGACCATTGGTCCGGTAGCTCAGTTGGTTAGAGCAGGGGACTCATAATCCCTTGGTCGGGGGTTCAAGTCCCTCCCGGACTACTGATGTAAACGCACTAGTCGGAATGGAGTGGAAATCAGCGTTAAAACTGGCTTCACTCCGTTCCGACTTCTCGTTGGTTCCACCCGTTTCCGACGTGTTCTGCTTACACTTGTGCAGCGCGCGTTCGTAATCGGCTTCCGTCACTCGCCAATAATGTTTGCTGGCAACTTTCGTGCTATGGCCCAGCCACTCCGCCGCGACGTGTCCAGGGAAGTCGGCTGCCAGTTCCGTCGCTCTGGATGATCGCAAGTTGGCGAACAGCTTGGGCCACGGCTTGAGGCCCGCTCGTTCGATAATCCGCAACAGATTGGTGCGCAGATTCATTCCCGGCTTGCGGTGCGCGGCAATCACGTAAACGGACCCTGCGGGGGCGGCATCGAACGCCCGTTCCAAGTAGTCCCGCAGTTCGCCAAACAAGGGAATCACTCTCGATTCGTGCCCGGCGACGTGTTCTGTCTTGGGGCTACGCACCGTGATGCGCTCTTGCTCCCAGTCAATGTCGCTCCAGGTCAACGCGAAGTGCTCACTGGGGCAACGTAGGCCGCCGTAGCGGCTCAGAGCGAAGATCAACCGCCATTCGTTGTCGGGACAAGCAGCAAGCACTTTGGAGGCATCCTCGCGGGTTAGGAAATAATCTCTGGCTCGATTGTCACCTACCGCGATACCCTTCATTTTGGAAAACGGATTCTCTGTCAGCTTGCGCGCTTCCACGGCTTCCCGGAAAAACTGGCGAGCAACACTGCACCGCTTGCGAACGGTATTCTCCGCGAGGCCCTTCCCTTCCGGCTTTGGTGCGGAGAGCCAACGTCGAAACCCGCTCGCGTCCGCCGCCGTGATATTGGCCAGCGGAGTTTTCGCGGGAAAATAGCCCAGCAAATACTTGCGGGTTTGATCGTAGACGATGCGCGTCGCACCCTTCACGTCGATGCGACTGGCAATGTACGCATCCAGAAACACCTCCAACGAGGCGGAATCAGCCCGCTTGCGAGTCGGCAAGAGTCCCACCGCCGCGAGCTTGTCGTACAACTTGCAATCGAGCTTGCCCACCCAATCGGCGGTTTCACGATCCCAACTCAGTTGCGAGTAGCTGGCCTCTAGGATCGCCTCGACTTTGGCCTTAATGGCCTCGCCCGCTTTGGCCGTCACCTTGCCCAGCCGGATACTTTTCCGATGTTTCTCCGCGTCGATGAATTGAATCGTGCGGCAGCCGTTGAACTGCCCCTCGCGGTTCTTGTCTCGAATTAAACTGGCCATGATTATTTCCTTTTGGTTTTCGCGCGAAGTTCAAGATTAAGAAACTCAGCGAGCACGTCAGCGGTGGCCCAAGACATACCCCGTTCGCCGCTAAGAAACTTGCTGAGTATTGCCTTGTCGATTCCCGTCGCCTTGCAAATTGCGTAGCAAGAGCAGCCAGCCTCGCGGACGGCTTTGCGGAGTTGATCTGAAAGTTTTAGAGCAGGTTTTGTAGGCACGAAAACTAGTATCGGCTTTGGTTGTCAATTTGTCAAGTATCATTTTTCGAGTGGACGATTGCCGTTGCTTTGGCATAGTCGAACAGCCGCGCCGCTGTGGTGATTCGCTTCTCGCCAGACAGTAGCCGTTCGACGCGCTCGGCACGGGTCTCGGTAGGCTTGAGGAAGGGAAGTTGCCGCTGGCGTTGTTGATCCTTGCTCACTAGAACATCTCCTCTTCGGGGTCGTGGCCGTTGGTTTCGTAAATGGGAGTAGTGACACTGGCGACGGTGACGGATTCGCGTATTTCTGTGGATTCAGGAAAATGGGTCGCCGTCGCCGCTGGCGCCAACCTGAAAACACGTTTCATGTTGGTGGCGGTCTGATTGATCTCCCATGTACCCATGCCATCCGTCGCCAATGCCTTTAAGGCGTGCTCGGCCTCGACAACTTTTCCACGGAAGCGGCGTAGGCCACGGGTAACCTCCCGGATACTTGCCTCCCCTCCCTGCGACTTGATCCACGCGATTAGCTCACGTTGTTCGATTTCTTCCTGATTGCCAAATTCTCCCCCAGCCATCTCGCAGAGAACGTACTTGGCATGGGGAATAAGGTAGCGGGCAATCTTGATCGCGCCTTGAATGGTGGTATTCGTGATCTGGCCGTGGGCACCCTTTTCGGCGGCGTGCAACACGGCGGCAATGCGGAGCGTGGCCCCGGCCAACTTCGCACCCCAATCACGTATGAACTCCATCTCGCCACCATCAGCCAGCATGTGCTCAATCTCAGACTCCCATTCCAAAAACTTGGCAGGCTCTTTCAAGGTGAGCACTTGATCGCCATTAAACTCGCCAATCTCGCGGACGAGGTGGTGATACTCTTCGACGGCCTTGGGGCTGATAGGCTCGGCACCGATGGCCCGTTTACCGACGGGGCTTGTGGGTGCCGCATACAGAAACCGGGCCAACAATCCACGGCCACGGAAAGCAGTGTTACCGGCGATGCCGAGTAGCACTTCCGGTTGCATGGCGTAGAACGCCGTGATCGTGGTGCGCTCGATACAAACCGCCTCCCTCGATATGCGGTTGGCCCTGTAATCGTCACCAGCATGGCCTTTGAGATAAATGTCGAAGTCAGCGGAATTGCTTTTTGAGTATTTGCCCGCCATGAGGTCGAAGACACCCCCCTCAGGCGTGGCCGACATAATTCGGCCACCTTGCTCGAAACAAATTTTGGCCGTACTTTCGCTGGTTGCATCGTCCACAAGAAGTTGCGGCAATGCGGCCTCGATTTCTCTGGCCAAATCTTCCGCAATTTGATCGGCTTCGTGCCGGACCTCAGGATCATCATTGCCAGCAAGTTGTTGCTCAAGTTTTTTGAGCCGTGCCTCGGCTTGGCGCCGGCGGCTTTTCAACTTGGCGACTTCTGGCCTTGCGGCCTCAATCAATTCCTTTTCAATCTGGCGGAGCGGCCGTAGCGCATTCGCAAATACTGCCGACTTCCGATTTCCAGGGCCAAGCAAAACCGCGCTGTAGATGTTTGTCGGCTCATCCCATCCGTGACGAGGTCGAACGATAACACGTCTCGCCAGCCGACTTGAGCAAGCCGCGATCGCGCCCCATGCCGCAAGGTCCACGGGTGTTTGCGTGGCGTGTGATTCTCCCTCCACCCAATTGCGAAGTACATCAGGGAGAACATTGGTCGGAAAAGCAGGAAGAGCGTCTATTGGCATGACACCACCTCCCTATCCGCCAGCGCGTTGAGCCGTTGCAAGCAGTCGCGAACCACAAACGAGCGCTGCAAAGTGCTCGGCGACAATGGTCTTGTCGTGCCAGTCTCGCGAACTTTATTTGGCCAATACAGTTGTCGCCAAAATTGAGGCAGAAGCATCTCGACGATTTCCTCCGCCTGCCGTTCGGCCTCACGGGAGTCAGCCACCGGAACACGGACAATCTTCGCCGTGATGTTCTCATCCGCGTACACTTCTAAGTGACCATCGGGATGACTGACAATAAGAACTCTTTGCCGTGGGGGTCGTGAAAGGTTATCCTTAACCATTAGTTAGTCTCCATTTTGGGCCTGTTCCTGTTCCACCAGGGCAGGCCATTTACATGGCCTGAAAAACAGTGCCGGTGTGAATTATGCCTTGCCCGATTCCTCGCGTGCTGCGATCATTTTTTCGAGCGAATTTTTTGCGTACATGACCCGCCTTCCGATCCTCACGAATGGCAGTTCCCCGCGCTTGCGCAGATTAAAAAGATGTTTGGTGGATACCCCGCCCAGAAACTTGGCAGCTTGCGGTTCGTTGAAAAGTGCCGAAAGGTTGGTGAATTCGGTTTCGTTCATTGCGTTTGCCCTCAAGGGTTCTCAGCGCCACGGATTGCGGTCTGCATGATCCCCAAAGTAAGGGACGTTCCGACCAATGATTATTTCGGAGGAATTAATCGGAACGATTTGCACCGAAAAGTGCTGTTGTGCCGCAGAACGCGGCCAGAAGTTTTCCTCTCCGAAAATCAACGCCGCTTTCGGAGTGATTTTCTCGGAGGTCGATTTCGCGCAGCTACTCGGTCTAAGAGTTTGTCAAACTCAGTTGACTTCATTCCATGTTGCTGGGCGAAGTCGGCCTTGGGAACGCGCGAATCGTGGGCTTGCTTCCAATCGACCGCAAGGTTCGCTTCGCGCTGGATAGTTTCGTAATCAGCTTTCTTTCGCCCGCGCTGCTTGCCTTGGTTAGCTTGAGCAATGTCGGGATCAATTCTTCGCAACCACGCTTCGAGAACTGGAACCCAACCGTCAGTTGCCTGCCTCTGGACCGCAACCAGTCTTATTCCGCACTGAAGCCACTGGCGCAATTCGGATGGCAACAAATCCGGATACTCCCCATGGGCGTCGTGAACCAAGACAAGTGCGTAGATAATTTCCGCGTTGGTAAACGTGCGGCCAATGTCAGTCTCGTTTTCCTTGTCGAGAGGTGGGGGGAGATGAAACTGGTCTTTCTAGGTAATATCTCTTTCACTAATGCGTTTTGGCCACCAACCCCAGAGGGCTTCCGCCGAGTTAGTTCCCGTCGTGATTCCGAATCGCTCATAGTCGCCAAGGATTCGCTGTTCCTTTTCAGCGCTCAAACGAGATACCATGTGCCATACGTGGCCCTCCATCGGCTTACTTTCGTCGCGTAGTCGCGCGACTTGGACGATACGCTCAAGGTGTTTTCTGCGCTCTTTGGTGAGGGTGTCCTGTAACTTCTTGGCAGCTAAAGCTTGGTCTTTGGCATCGTGAAGTTGCTTAATCAACCAAGCGGAGTTAGTCGAATCGGTAAACCGCTGGTGGAGCTTAAGCACAAATTCGTTGAGCTTCGGACAAGTCTCGCGCCACTTGCGCTCATGCGATGTCGCCAAAAGAATTCCCCTTTCCTACTAGCGGGCCGACCGGCGGCAGGTCGCCCTGGAAAGGGGAAGGGCTTCCTGCCGCTAGTCGTTCATCGCCTCGGTTTGCAACCCTTGGCGACTACCCGTGAACCAATCTCAGAAGTGTGCTACAATCATCGCGCGCCCGCGCCTGTCAAACAAGTGCGTGTTTCTCTGTCGGGCTTTTCCAACCCAGCATCTCCTCCAACGTCTGGAGATGTTGCAGGTGAACATTGACTTCCGGCTCTACGGCTTCGATTTTAGTGCTGAGCGTCAAAGCTTTCGGCATGATCTGTTCAAAAAACCGATCTTCGTTCCGCTTGGCCCATCGGAGCAAAGCCCATGATCCCGAACTGGGGGCTTCGGCAGCCGTTACGCTCCCCTTGCCGAGTTGGTTATACACCCAGAACGCATCGGCCAGAAAACTAGACGGCGTGCTGTCGGGAAGATTGTTAGTTGCCGGATCGTACGCAGCCAATTCTTCATTCTCGCTGCTAGTGGCCAATGGCGGATACTTTTCCAGCATCGCAGCCCAGCCCGCATCCTGAGCATCTAATCGCTTCATCCCCTTGCGCCGACAGTTGGCAATGGTTTCATCCTTGAACGCGCTGGCCTCATCCCAGCGCCTTTCCCCGCGGAGTCGATCCGTCGACGTGGCCTTGCTTTCCATAATCTGCCCCTTCCGTGGGTTGGTTGTGTATTGCATTGGCGCAAACGATAATTGGTAAATTGTATCCCCTACCGTTTTAACATAGGAGTTCTATCTCATGGCATGGTTTTCGTGTCCGGGGTGCAATCACCAGCAAGAAACTGCGGAGAGGAATATTGGGAAGAAAGTTGTATGCCACAAGTGCAATGCTATCAGCACAGTGACCAGCGACAGACCGGAAACCACAGAACAAAGTTTGGCAAGTCACCAAGCACAAGCAGAAAATTTAACCCCTACCAATCGACTGTCGGGTGCTCTAATAGCTGCAATCGTCCTTGGCCTTTCCCTGTTAGCGGGTTCCGTAGTTCTTCAGTTGATGATTCTAACCAGAATGGATAAGACCATTCCTGTTGATTTCGATTCCAGCTCCTTTGAATTCGACATAAGTGACGGCATACTGCCCGTTGAGATTCAGAATCACTCGCTCTTAGTAGAAGTCGATAATTCGTCACTACCAGTTGAAATACAAAATAGTACCATTCCCCTCTCGGTCGATGATGCCTTGAAAGTAGAAGTCGTAAATGGCTCGTTGCCGGTCAAGGTTGAAAACATACTATTGCCAGTCGTTATCAAGAATCAATCTCTGGACGTTAACTTGATTGAGCACGACATCCAAACATGGCGAGCGTTACCTGTTGTAGTTGCCCCATAAATCAAATGCAGCTGAGTAGTTAGATGCAATTTGAATCCGCTTAAGCTGGAGAAGTTGCTGAAGATAGGAGTTGACCGCCGCAAGTAAACTCTCATATTTCACTATGCCTGGCAACAGTTGAACCAATCGAGGTTGTTGGTCAATGTGAAGGGGTGGGATCGAATCCAAAATTCCGCCCCTCTGGCCCCATCAATCCGGCTTCACCAACTTGAGGATCGCTGCCCTTGTCTCCGCCGGAAGAGTCGGCCAGGCCTCGACAAGATTGGCCAATTCAGCATCGGTTTCGAGCGATTTTACTTGCACTGGTGCAGCGCGCTCCCCGCCATTGCCACTTTTCTCCGGGAAATCCGCTACTTGTTCAAGTCCCTCCCGGACTACTTTTTCTGTTTATGCTTTGGTTCTGCTCTCTTGAATCCGGCCTCGATCAGCTCCTTGTAGCCGGGCTTAAGCACGCGAACCGTGTATCCTTGCTTCTCCAGAATCTCACCCACCGCTTCGGCCCGCATGCCGACGACGCAATGTGTGTAAACGATTTTTTTCTTGGGCAGCAACTTGGCCAGCTTGGCGTGGGGCAGTTCTTCCAAAGTCGTGATCGGCAAGAAAACCGCCCCCTCGACGTGTCCCTTGTCCCATTCGACTTTCGAGCGCACGTCCACCAGAACGGCCTTCTTCTTGGCGATATTCTTCTTCACGACGGCTAGCGATTCGCTGGTGAAGTCGATGGCGAAGAGATTGACAACCAGCGCTGGCGACAAGACTAGGCAGTAACAGAAAGTGCGATAGGTGTGCAACATGCAGTTTTCCTTGTTCTGCGATTATACCCCGTTGGCTAAGATGAACCAGGGGCTATCATGATAGGACAGTGCGTCTTTAAATTGAACCGCTGATGGACGCTGATAAACGCAGAAATATTATGATCAATTGTCAGCGCCATTAAAGCGAAGTATTAAGCAAGAAATCCGTCGCCTTATAGGCGCGGTTCACGTCGTCGCTCAGCAACCACCGGCAGGGATAAACACACATGCGGAATAACTTGAGCGCCTGCAGCATGCGCCGTAGCTCGGAAAAGTCGGCCGACCCGCGAACCTCTCGGTACGCCGCGAAGGTCGACGCCATCACGTCGGGGGCAAGGAGCGAGTAGCGCGAAACGCCGGCCAGCATAAGCCAAATCTCACGCGACTGGACTGCTCCAGGAGGCAGAGCAGAAACATCTTCCTCGAAATCAATGAAACCAATGCGTCCGTCAGGCGCGTAAATGAAATCATTGAGCTTGGCCCGCCCATGGCAAAGCCCCGCCAGATGAAGCCGAGCAAGTTCGCGGGCGCAGGCTTGAACGGTCTCGCGGACGAGATGAGGCGTCAGGCTTTCCTGCGAATTGAGAAACCTATCGACTGTGACGCCGATATCGGACAGGACGATCCAATCCGCGGAAATCGCTAAGACCTCCGGCACTCGAAAGCCGGCAGCTTGCAGCACGGAAATTCGCGCGGCCTCGTGACGAAGGCCGGCGGCCCCACCGCTGCTAACGGTTGGACGAAAGGCGGCAACGGGAATTAAAGGAGAAAAGAATCGCTGGAAATTGTGAAAAATCGTCGCCTTCGGAGGCACGGCCTTTTTGATCCAGATAGGGCATCCCCGCCAAACTTCGGGCCTGACACGCGCCGGGTTGGGCCGTTCGGTCAACTCACGCAAATCCTGGGGAATGTTCATGCCTGATTCTCTCAACGTCGTTTGAACAGCGAGATCAATCTGGCGTGAAGCGCGTTGCATCAGCCAATTTTAACGCGATCGCGGCAATGCCACTATGGAAGAATATCGAGAAGAATTGAACCACAAAGGCACAAAGAGCACGAAGTAATTTGGCCGAGATAATTCACTTTGTGCTACTAACGATTCAATTTTGTGCAGCGTGCGCAAGTTTTTTCGTTCAGGCTGCTATTTTCAGGAGTTCTTGCGTGTTTGCCGCGCGAGCGGCGAGTAGGGCGGTGATGGTTTCATGGCCTTGAGGGCTCACGATGTAGCGATGCGTCTTGGCAACCTTATGCACCAAGCGGTGCGCGCGGAGCAGCCGAATCAATCGCGTGACTTTTGCCATT
>JBGTMM010000071.1:0-3055 GCA_041743635.1 Bythopirellula sp. | reverse complement strand
GGAGCGTTATGGTTCTTCCGCCTGCTTCCCGAATTGCGAGAAGAGATTCGCCCCATCTATCGCCAGAAGGGAATTCTGCCGGAGATCGCCACGGGCCTTCAAGAAGCCACCGAGCTACGCGTGCCGCCGGAATCGTGAGCGAGTTTAAGAAGCTTTTGCCTTCAACACCAGCCGCACGTCGGTAAAGGTCATACCAGCCCGCTGTGCGGAGATGATCCCTGGATCGCCATCCTCAAAAACGTGGCACTTATTCGCGGGGACATCGAGCCGTCGGGCTGCTTCGAGAAACACATCGGGCGCAGGCTTCGGAGCCACCGGATCGTTTGCCGTGATGATGACGGGAAACAGATCAATCGCGTGGATGGTTTCGAGAATCGCATGCACCATCTCTTTCGTGCCCCCCGAAACCACGGCCATCGGCAACTTACCGAAGTAGGCGTGGGCCGTGGCGAGCACTTCTTCCACGGGCTTGGTGAGGTGAATCCGCTCCACGAAGCGAGCTTCCTTTTCCGCGGTGATCGCATCGCCGTCGAGTGACATGCCCCACAAGTTGTTCACTTCGATAACGATGCCGTGCGTCGGCACGCCGGCGTGGGTGTCGATAAACGAGCGTGGGCAATCCACCCCGTGTAGCAAGAGCGTTTCGTGCCACGCGGCATAGTGCAGAGTCATGGTGTCGGCGAGCGTGCCGTCGCAATCAAACAACAAAGCGACGGTGCCGGGCGGGAGGGGAAGCATGATGCGGTGGGAAGTGGGGCTGGTTGGAGGTGGGAAAGCCTAATTATAGCAGCCTGGCAAGTGCGGGCCAAAGTCAGGATATTTGCAATGTTAGATCAGCCAGTTTATGCTGTGAAGCTGTTTGGGATAATCTCCTAGCATTATGCAGGTGCGTGCATGGATAATCTCCGGTTTTACATCGATCCGGAGACCGATGAACCGCACATTTATTCGCACAACATCAGTGAACAAGAGATTGCAGAATTGCTGGCACGGCCTTTAGAGGATCGTTCCGGATATAATGACGCACGAATAGCGCTGGGTCAGACCCGTGCTGGGCGTTATCTAAAGGTCGTCTATGTTTCCGATACCGAACCAGATTCACTTTTTGTGATTACCGCTTATGATATCTCTGAGAAGGAAAAACGTGCTTTGCGGAGACGTATGAGAAAACGACCATGACCACAAATAATTTTCCGCCTGGTTGGAATGAAGAGCGTGTGCGTGAAATTCTCGCTCACTACGACGCGCAAACTCCAGAACAAGCCATTGCCGAGGATGAATCAGCCTATGAGGCGATCACTCAAACGTTCATGGGTGTTCCCGTGGACTTGGTGCCTGCCGTGAGAGAGCTCATCGCTGGTGGCGAGTAGAATTAAAAAACTCTCAACAACCCCCGGGAGTGCCAACCCTGGGCTTGGTGTTTGTTTGCGGGATCGCGCTGCAATCAAACTTCCTTCGACTTGATCCACGACATCATCTTGCGAAGTTCCTTGCCGGTTTGCTCGACGGGGTGGTTGCGCTCGCGGCGACGCATGGCCTTGAACGAGGGAGCACCCGCCTTGTTTTCCAAAATCCACTGGCGGGCGAAGTCGCCGTTTTGGATTTCGGTGAGAATCTTTTTCATCTCGGCCTTGGTTTCGTCAGTCACAATTCTTGGGCCGCGGGTGTAGTCGCCGTATTCGGCGGTGTTTGACACGCTGTAGCGCATGTAGTTGAGGCCACCCTGGTAGAACAGATCAACGATCAACTTGAGTTCGTGCATGCACTCGAAGTAGGCCATCTCGGGTTGGTAGCCGGCTTCCACCAAAGTTTCAAAGCCTGCCTTCACCAGCGCTGCCGCCCCGCCGCAGAGCACGGCTTGCTCGCCGAAGAGGTCGGTTTCGGTTTCCTCGGCAATCGTGGTGCGAATCACGCCGCCGCGGGTGCCGCCGATGCCTTTGGCATAGGCCATGCCGACTTTGAAGGTCTCTTCGCTCGCACCGTCACCGAGCGCGATCAAACACGGCACGCCGCCGCCGGCGACGAATTCGCTGCGAACCAAATGACCCGGACCCTTGGGGGCCACGAGCAGCAGATCAACACCCTTCGGCGCGACCACTTGGCCAAAGTGCACATTAAAACCGTGCGAACACATGAGAATGTTGCCCGGCTTGAGGTGGTCGCGGATCTCGCTGCGGAAAGTGTCTCCCTGCACTTCGTCGGGGAGCAGAATGTTGACCACGTCGGCTTGTTCGGTTGCTTCCGCGGCAGACATTGGTTCGAAACCATGGCTCTTGGCGAGATCGTAATTGGGACCTCCAGAACGCTGGCCGACAATGACTTTCACGCCGCTGTCGCGCAGGTTCTGGGAGTGGGCGTGGCCTTGCGAGCCATAGCCGATGATCGCCACGGTTTTGCCCGTGAGGGCCTTCATATCGGCGTCTTTGTCGTAATAAATCGTAGCGGCCATCAAGAATTTCTCCCTGTATTTGCTATTGCGAGAATTAGGCTCACTCTGAGATGAAAGAATGTTAAATGCAAAATGATCAAATGAAAAATGCAAAACTATGCGTGCTCTGCCATTTTGAATTTTTCATTGTACATTTTTCATTTTGCATTATCTACACTGCGCTCTCTGCGCCTCTGCGTGAAAAAAATCTTAGCTGTTGGCGACGGCATCGCCCGCCACGGCGTGGATCGAACCACATTCGCCGTTTGCGCCAACGATGCCGCGCACCATCGCGATTCGGCCCGTGCGCACGAGCTCCATAATGCCGAAGGGACGCATCAATTCTATGAACGCTTGAATTTTCTTTTCCTGTCCGGAGATTTCAACGATCACCTGATCGGGAGCGACATCGACAATTCGACCGCGAAAGATCTGGCAAAGCTCGCCGATTTCGGTCCGCTTGTCTCCCTCGGCACGAACTTTGAGGAGCATCAGATCGCGCTCGACAAATTCCTGGGAACTGATGTCGTCGACGCGGACCACCGTGACGATCTTCTCAAGCTGCTTGCGAACCTGTTCCATCAGACTGTCGTCGCCGACGACCACGAAGGTCATCCGCGAGAGTTG
>JBGTMM010000070.1:0-5629 GCA_041743635.1 Bythopirellula sp. | reverse complement strand
TTCGTCCGAAGGACAACGGAATTACGCGCAGCCTAACATGCAATCACGCGGTCGTACAGATTTTTCCAACCGTTGACCCGCGGAAATTAATGTGTAGACGGAAGGGCGGAAGGTCAGATTGTAAGCCGGAACAAGCCATGCACAGTTCCGGCAACGAAACTGGATTTCCGCCTCCGCGGGAATGACGAAGGATGCCAGAACTCGCTCCACTCGTTCCGACCTACAGTTCGTTATCCAGTTGCGTTTTGCTATAGTCGGTGTCATGATTCAGCCATGCTCGCTTGCCTACGGATCATAGTGTCTTGCTTTTGCTTAGTGCTTGCCACCCTATCCTTGATGTCGTGGGTGCGAAGTTATTTCCGGTCTGACGTGATTACTACCATGGATTTGAGTGGCACTCGGCATAGGAGTAGTACGTTCCAGATCGGCCGCGGCCGATTGTGTTTCCAACAGGGCACTTATCCGGGAGATGGACTTGAATTCTTGATCCGAAAAACACCCGAATACTTTCCGGACGGACAAAGAATGGCTAGGCACTGGCTTACAATCAAAGGAATATTACTCCCCGAGCCTAAATATACATTCCTGGGAATAGGCTATCGCACGGAAACGGATCGCGAGGGGGAACACTATCTTCAATGGTCGCTACCTCATTGGCTGTTCGTCATACCAGCTGGCTTGATCGCCTACGTTGCGAAGCCAAAGCCGCTTTTTCGCTTCAGCCTACGTGAACTATTCGTACTCTTGACAATCATGGCAATCACTGTCGGCACTCTAGCCGCCGTGTTGCGGATCGTTATCTCCTGAAAGAGCCGTAGGCCGAGAACAAGCCGTGCATAGTTCCGGCGATGAAACTGGATTCCCGCCTCCGCGGGAATGACGAATGATGCCGGAACTCACTCAACTCGTTCGGGCGTACGGTCTTGCAACGGAACGCGCGATTGGTGGTGCCGCTCAAGGAGCGGCATCGGGACGATGCCGGCTAACGCTTGCCTGCAAATGCCGAAAGTTGACCGCCTTCATTACCCTTGGCTTTTGCTGTAGAATGATTTGTTATCGCCGCCATTCTGGGGAATAGTGTAACGGTAGCACTCCGGACTCTGACTCCGTCAGTCTAGGTTCAAATCCTAGTTCCCCAGCTTTTTATTTCCGATCGACCTCCTTCTTAAGCCATTGTTCTCTAGTGGCTTACGTGGCAAGATCGCCGTCCCGGCGTGGACCTCACCTTTTCAGTTCCTAAAAGCGTCTCCTTGGTCTGGGCTATCACGGAAGATGACGCCATTCTCGATGCCCTCAGAGAAGCGGTCTACGAAACGATGACGCAAGACGTGGAACCGCTCATGTGTCGCCGCGTTCGCCAAGGGGAGAAAGCGGCCACCAAAGATCGCACAAAACCGGCAACCTCATCTATGCCGACTTCTTGCACAAGACTTCCCGGCCCGTGAATGGACGGGTCGATCCTCACTTGCATATCCACGCCTTTGTACTGAACTATACCCAGGACGATGGCCAGTACTACGCCGCCGAGCTCGAAGAAATCTTCCGCCAGCGTGCCAGCTTGCAAGCCAAGTTTGAAGCTCGCTTAGCGCGAAAACTCCAGCACGTCCTCGGCTACGACGTGGAAAAAGTGCGGTATGCCTAAAGCGGACGCTTGAAAGCCGGTTGGGAAATCGCCGGCATCAGCCGCGCAACAATCGAAAAATTCAGCACGCGAACCGAGCAGGTGGAAGCGTATGCCCTGGAGCATGGCGTCACCAACGCGGCAACCAAGGGCAAGCTCGGCCTCAAGACTCGCGCGAAGAAAGAAAAAGGTCTGGCGGTCGTCGCATTACGTCGCGAGTGGAAGTCGCGGCTCTCCCCACAAGAGCAAGCCGCGTTTGCCGCCTTGGAAGCGGGGGCAATAGGAGTAGTGGGTGGTGAAAGCGAAGCGGCGCGGGTGGCCGCCTCGGTGCTGTATGCTTTGGACCATCACCTTTACCGACAATCGACCGTCGAAAACATGTCGTGGTGGGGACGGCTTTGGAACATGGTCTTACCCTGTTGCCCGAACAAGTCGAAGCGGCTTTGGCAAGCGGGGACATTATTCACGCCAAGCAGGACGTGCGGGGAGCGGAAAGGGAGTTTGTGACTACTTTCGAGGTGCTTGATGCGGAGCGTCGGATGATCGAATTTGCCAGGGACGGTCGCGGCACACGGATGACGCTCGCCCGCGGCGAACATGTTTTCGAGCGTGACTGGCTTAACGAGCAGCAGCGGGCAGCGGTACGACACGTCCTGTTTTCCCGCGATGGGGTGACAGCGATCACCGGGGGAGCCGGCACGGGAAAATCTTCGCTCATGGAAGAAGCCTGTGCGGCGATAGAAAAGCATGGCAAGCAGGTATTCGTGTTTGCTCCCAGCACGGGGGCTCGCGAAGTCTTGGAAGACAAAGGTTTTACGAATGCCAATACCGTCGAACACCTTTTACGGAACGAAAAGCTGCACGCCGAAGTGAAAGACCAAGTCCTCTGGATTGATGAAGCGGGCCTCTTGGACGTTCGCTCGATGAACGCGATTTTTGCGATTGCCAAAGCACAAAACGCCCGCGTTATACTATCCGGGGATTCCCGCCAGCACGCTTCCCCCCGCCGGGGAGAAGCTTTGCGGCTCTTGGAACGGGAAGCGGGCCTGAATGTCGCCCGTGTGGAAACGATCCAACGTCAACAAGGCCGCTATCGGGAGGCTGTGGCACTCATTAGCCAAGGCGATACGATCGTCGATGCCCGAAGCGGCCTTACCGGAATGGTCGCCGGCTTTGATCTTTTGGATCGCCTCGGCAAAATCCAAGAAATCGCCACGGAAGATCGTTATGCTGTCCTGGCCAAGCAGTATCTCGCTAGCAAAGGTTCAGCCTTGGTGGTCGCCCCGTCTCATGCCGAAGGGGAGGCAGTCACAATCTATCTCCGCGATGAGTTGCGTCAAGCGGGGGCGATAGGAAAAGAAGAGCGCGAATTCTGGCGGCTCCGTTCGCTCAATTTATCGGAAGCGCAGAAAATGGAAGCGACAACCTACGATCAAGCTGGGATCGTGGTACAGTTTCATCAGAACGTCAAAGGTGGGTTTAAGCGGGGTGAGCGGTACCGGGTCAGTCAGAGTGCGACCGGGGCAGCGATGCTCAGGCCACTCGCCGGCGGTCCGCCCCGGGAAATCCCCCGAGGCGCTCCGGATCGTTTTGAGGTCTATCAAGAAACGAACGTGCCATTCGCTGTGGGTGACAAAATCCGCTTCACTCTCGGTGGAAAGGGAACAGATGGTAAGCGGCGGATCAGTAATGGCCGGCTCGATGAAGTCGTGGGATACGACCGCGCGGGGAATCTTCGACTTAAGAGTGGGCTCACGGTTACGCGCGATTACGGTCACCTCGACTTGGGCTATGTCATTACCAGTCACGCCTCGCAAGGCAAAGACCGAGAACTGGCCATCGCGGCCATTGGCTCGCAGTCGCTTCCGGCAGTCAATGCCAAGCAATTTTACGTGACCGTTTCGCGCGGCAGAAAAGACGTGACGATCTACGTCGATGACAAACAAGCCGTGCGGCGGGCGATTCAGCAAGCGGGCGAGCAACTCTCCGCCACCGAGCTCCTTCGCAGTCAACCTGCCGAAGAGAAGCAAATCGCCGTCGAGCGACGACAAGCACGGCACCGCTTTGTCGAGCGGGTGCGAAGTTGGTGGCAAGGACGTTTTCCAGAGCGTGAAGTCGGTACGACGATAGCCCGCACTCAATTTAATCATTTCCATGGTACTCCAGAATTGGGGAGAACTTAAACACCATGTCGCGACTACCTTTCCCCTCCAATGAAAACTCGCTCTCAGGCATGGCGGCTAGTAAAACGACCGCCGAACCGCCGTGGCAACGTGCTCATCCCCATGAAGGACAGCCGATCATGTTCCAAGTCCAATTTTATGATGGCCGCGTGGTGAGCTATGCCTATTGCGATCTGCGGGAAACGCGGCTCCGGGACGCGGGTTATTTGCAGCTCTGCATTTATGGCATGGAAAAATATCACATCACCGTCGTGGGTCGCCACTTGACGGAACTCGCCAATCTCACGGGTCTGGGCCGCATCAAGTCCCTCCAGGAGCGCGGACCCCGCACGTTTGCGCATCCAGAAGCGAGTCCCTCAATTGATAAGATCACGATTGAAACGCTCACCGGACCGGCTTACTAATGGGCGATTTTGAAAAGATTTTCAGATTGAGGTTGTTATGACTGAACATACGCAGCAAGCACAACACTGTTTCAGTTGCTCTCGGGGGCTCGATCCCGACGCACCGCACTGGACCACTCAGGCCGATTACTACCTGATGAGCACGGGAGCAAAAAAAGTGGCTGACCTGGAATGCCAATGGAGCGAAATCATCGCTTCCTATTGCCCAAATTGTATCGCAGCATTTCACCTCGACCACTTCGTATTTGACAGTTCAGTTCCGAAAAGTGAGCCGCGAAAACTGCTCTGCGAATGCTCCTATTGTGATTACGTCATCGAGGAGGAGGGGGAGTATTTGTTTGTGCTGCACGTTGTGGAATACACATACGCTGATCAGGCTCAACACCTCCTTGCCCACTCCGTTACGCATGTCGTCATCTGCCAGAACTGTGACGGAGCCATTGATCCCTTAAGCGCCGTTCTCCAGAAAAAACATGGGACCAACCCCATTGAACAACTCCCAGAACCGGGCATTTGATGCACAGAACAAGTCGAGGCACTCCGATGGTGAATTTTTCCAAACAAGCTGAGCAAATCCCTGAAACATTCCAACGGGGCAATATCCTGCAAACCGTGGATTACACTTGGTTTGACGCGAGATTTCGCAGCTTGCAGGACCGTCTGGTTTCGTTGGAGAGCACTGTCTCGACGATTGAGCAATGCGTCTCGACAAACGACCTGCCTGCCATGCAGCCCATGGCACGCTCATACTATTCGGTGCCAGAGTTTGCCAATCAGGTGGGTCGGGGCGAATACACGGTGCGGGAATGGTGCCGTTTGGCCCGAATCAACGCTGAAAAGTGTGACAGCGGTCGGGGCGAAGCCAAGAGTTGGAAGATTCCCGCCGAAGAATTGCAGCGTTATCGGGACCATGGTTTGTTGCCCATGAGATATCTACGTTGATCTGTGGAGTGTTGTGTGTTATCCGATTCCTAGTCTCCCTGATAGTTAACAAAGCGGGGGCAGTAGGAGAAAAAAACTCTTGACATTTAGTAACACATGAGTTACCATTAAGATGTTTGAAGTCGAGCAATATCGTGAGGTGGACGGTCACTGCCCGTTTCGAGTGTGGTTTGAAACTCTCAATCGCGAGGCGGCGCTGAAAGTATCAACGGCGCTCGCGAAGATTGAAGCGGGCAACCTTGGCGACTTGAAGTCGGTCGGCGGTGGGGTGAGTGAAACGCGCATCCAATTTGGGCCCGGCTATCGCGTCTATCTAAGCCGCGATGGCGAGAAACTGATTATCTTGCTGGGTGGCGGCACGAAGAAACGCCAGCAGAGCGATATCGAGACCGCGAAAGCACGTTGGCAGGATTACAAACAACAGAAACGGAGTGAGAACGATGCCCCTAACTAAACCTTTTCGAGAAACGGTCGTCGAG
>JBGTMM010000069.1:0-6726 GCA_041743635.1 Bythopirellula sp. | reverse complement strand
CGCGATTCTGATGTTGATCTTCACCCGCGGTTGGGATCCCCCCTTCCGCTATCGTCTTAACGAAGTTCCCGACCGCAATATCGTGGCCAGCGTCGATTTCGAGCAGCCCGATCTAGCGGCAACCGCCGAAGCACGCAAGTTGGCCCGCCAACTCACCGTGGCGGTTTACGATCAAGACCCCGCGCCGCTAAAGCAGCTTCGCGCCGAATTGCGGCTAGAGATCGGCAAACTCTTGGCGGTGGAAACTTGGGAAGACGTTGATCCTGATTTGTGGCAGCAGTTCCAACCACCGCTCGCCGAGGGGACGCCCGATCCGACCGACGCGGAACGCGCCGAGCAGTTTAAACGATTGAAGGAATCGCTCGCCACGGAAACTGCCCTCGAAACTTTCGACACCAAGATTAGCGAGGCGATGGCACCGCTCGAAGATTGGGGCCTTTTGGAGGAATTGCCGAAGGAACACGACGGTAACCTCGAAAAAATCTTTGTCCGCACCCGTGAAGGGGATAGTTTCTCGGCCGGGGCAGGCCGCGACGTGCCGGATGTCTTAATCAAAAATGCCAGCGCCAAACTGCAGCAATCGCTTAACGAAAAACTCACGTCGGTCGAATTGGCTCAGCAAGTGTTTGCCTGGTTGCGGCCTCGCTTGTTGCCGACTCTCAAACTCCATTTGGTGGCGACCCGCAAGGCCCAAGATGCGGCTGCCGCCGCTGAGGAAGAAGTGACCAAGCCCTACCGTGCCGGCGAAAACACGCTGGCCAAGGGGGGCGAAGCGATTGATCTCGATACGCTCAAGCTCTTGAAACTGGAACACGACCAGTACCTCTCCCTACGGGGTTTCGGCGTAAAATTGCGGCGAGCCTTAGCGATTCTAGGCATGTACGTGGCGCTTTACACGCTCTGCGGCTTCTACATCCAAGCGCGCGACCCGCGTGCCTTGCAAGATCTGTTTCGTTTTGTTTCGCTTGTGGCGCTGTTTTGCATCACGGTGCTGCTCGCCGATTTGGTCAGCCATTATCTATGGGGCACCGAGGTGATCCCGCTTTTGCTCTTGGGCATGACGGTAGCGATTGCGTACCAGCAGGAAATGGCACTCATTCTGGCAGCGAGCGTGAATCTTGTGATCACCGTTGCGATCGGCCTGGACATGCAACAATCGCTCGTGATGTTGGCCACCGTGGCGGGGGCCATTCTCGTGCTCAAAGAAGTCCGCACCCGCGGCAAGCTGCTCTCGGTGGGAATTGTCGCCGGAGTGGTGGCGCTCTTTACCACGGTCGGCGTCGGCACCCTTTACAGCCAACCGCATATGCAACTCTGGATCAACGGGCTCACGCTCGCTTTGTGGTCGGTGATCGCCGGTTCGTTGATGACCGTGCTGTTGCCGGCGGTGGAGCGTGTGTTCAGTGTGCAAACTGATCTCAGCTTGATCGAATTGGGCGACCCGGCTCATCCGCTGCTGCAGGAATTGATCCGCCGCGCGCCGGGCACATACAACCACTCGATTACCGTAGCCTCGCTCGCCGAAGCCGCCGCTGAGTCGATTGGTGCGCGGGGACTGCTGGTTCGCGTGGGTGCCTATTTTCACGACATCGGCAAAATGCTCAAGCCCGGTTATTTCATCGAGAATAAAAGTCCGGGGCAAAATCGCCACGATTCGTTGGTTCCCGCGATGAGCACGCTCGTGATCATCGCCCATGTGAAAGATGGTGCCGACCTCGCGCGGCAGAACAAACTCCCGGAATCAATCATCGACTTCATTCAACAGCATCACGGCACGACGCTGGTCGAATATTTTTATCGCCAAGCCAACGAGAAGCGCAACCAAGACCCCGACAGCGCCGAAGTTGATGAAAGCTCGTTTCGCTATCCCGGGCCAAAGCCGCAATCCAAGGAAGCCGGCGTCCTGATGATGGCCGATGCCGTGGAGAGTGCCAGCCGGGCATTGAAGGAACCTACGCCGTCGCGGATCGAGGGGATTGTCGAGGATTTGGCCATGAAGCGGCTGCTGGACGGGCAATTCGACGAAAGTGGGCTGACTTTGGAGGAAGTGCGCAAAGTCGGCGAAAGTTTGGTAAAATCACTGACCGCCGTGTATCACGGCCGCGTAAAGTATCCCGAACAGGAAACCGCGTAAGGAAGCGCATCCAATGAGCCGTAGGCGCTAGCCTCGGTTTTCGCCAGTGCACCCGACGCTAGCACGTTCGGCTCACATTGAGTTAGACACTATTAGAATGAACGAAAACTGTCCGTCCGATATTTTCCTTTCCGCACCTCCTGCCATGGATAGCGAATCGGACCCTGGGAGACAGACTTACAAAGTTCTCGTCGCTAACGAGCAAGCGAGTTTAGCCATCGACGAAGCGCGGCTAGCTGCCGCGGCGCGTAGCATTCTTGCTCACAGCGAATACCCGGCGGCCACAGTGAGCATTGCCGTCGTTGATGATTCGACGATTCACGCCCTCAATGTTCAATACTTGCGGCACGACTATCCCACCGATGTGTTGAGTTTCGTCCTCGAAAAATCACCCGAGCGTTTGGAAGGCGAGCTTGTTGTCAGCGCGGACACCGCCGTGCGCGAAGCACAAGAGGCCGGTTGGTCGCCGCTCGATGAGCTTTTGCTGTACGTGATTCACGGCACGCTGCATTTAGTGGGCTACGACGACCATGAGCAGTCCGACCAGGTTGAAATGTACATGGCCGAAGCCCATTACTTAAAAAAACTGGGGGTGGCGTTCCCCACCGATCATTCCCGTTGGAGCAATGCGCTCGGAGAGGAATCGCAACCGTGACGCTCTCCGAGTTGCTGTGGACTGGCATCGCCACGCTTGTGGCCGCGATTTTCGCCAATCTCGGTGCCCGCTCGCTGCGTGATTTTTCGCGGCACGATTTGGAAGAAATTTGCCGCCGCCGCGGCAGGCCGGATCGTTTTTCCGAAGTGCTTCAAGAACACGAGCGGGTGGGACTCGGCGCGGAAATCTTGACCGTATTGCTCGCCGCGTTTTCCGTCGTCACCATTACCGCCTGGGTTGATAAGCGTTGGGAACTGGCCGACAACGAGGATTGGGGCACGTTGCTCGTCACCGGTGCCGGCTGCGCTTTGGTTCTCATCGTCGGCATTGTATGGATCAGCCGCGCAATTGCGAGAGTCTATTCCGAAGAGTTTCTTTCGCGCACCTGGCCGTTGTGGAAAATGTTGGCGATTCTCGTCACGCCGCTCGGTTGGGGCGCTCATTTTTTGGACGTGCTGCTGCACCGTATCGCCGGGCGTGTTCAGCATGATGCCGTCGACGAACGGATCGAAGAAGAAATCCGCACCATAGTCAGCGAAGGCCATCGCGAGGGACTGCTCGAGGAAGACGCCCGCGAAATGATTGAGGGGGTGATCGATCTCGGGGAAGCCGACGTCTCGGACATCATGACGCCGCGGACCGACATGCACATGCTGTCGGTCAACCTGTCATGGGATAAAGTGATTGCCGCCGCGGTCGACACCGGCCATACCCGCATCCCGATCTACGAAAAAAATCGCGATGACATTATCGGCATTCTCTACACCAAGGACCTCTTGCCCGAATTGGCGACCGGTGATGGCGGCTCACGCACGCCAATTCGGGAACTCCTGCGCAAGCCCGTATTCGTGCCGGAAACCAAGCCGCTCAACGATCTGTTGCAGATGTTCCAAAAGATGCGAACCCACATTGCCGTGGTTCTCGACGAATACGGCGGGGTGACGGGGTTGGTGACCATCGAAGACGTGCTCGAGGAAATCGTCGGCGAAATCGTCGACGAATACGATGAAGAAGTCGTCGAGGAAATCCATCAAATCGACGACAACACCTGCGAAGCGCTCGGCAAGACGCGGATCGACGAAATCAACGAACGCCTGGGAATTGGGCTGCCCGAGGACGGCGATTTCACCACCATCGGCGGGTTTGTCTTTTCGGAACTCGGCCGCGTGCCGCTCTCGGGCGAGTCGCTCAATTGGCAGGAGCAGGTACAGATTAAGGTGCTCGAAGCCTCGAAACGCCGCATCGAGCGGGTGCGGATCAAGCGCGTGAGCGACGACCAGCGCGAAAGTGCGTAAGGCGCGGCCTCAGGCGACCGTCCGGCGTAAGCCGGATGTCATCGAAGCCTGTGTCACCCGTTGTACGTCGCGACAAGTCGCGGCGCTGCGGTCGGCGCGAAGTGCCATTCGTTTCCGGAACCTATCTTTATTCGTTTTCTGGCTCCAGAAAGCGAAGGTAATCATCCAGCGCCGCGTCGAGGCGGCGCAGCATGAATGTATAGTAATCCGTCTGCTCCGCATGGAGTTGATACTTTTCAATCGCGTCGATGTACTCGGCCCGGTCCTCGGGGTGGACGACCAAGGGGGGATAGCCAGCCTTAATCAAGAGCAGATTCATGAGCAGTCGAGCCGTGCGGCCATTGCCGTCGGAAAAGGGATGGATCGACACCAAACGCAGGTGTACTTCGAGGGCTGTTTCAGGAGACGGCGAGGCTGCCGCGAGCCAGTGGCCAAACTCTGCCATCAAGTCGGGAATTTTTAGCGGATTGGGAAACACCACCAAGGAACCTGCAATCCGGCGACGGTAGGAACTGTAGAGGCCCGCTTCGGCCGGCAGCGTGCTGCTCATCACCAAGCGATGAATCTCGCGGACATCGGCCTCAGTAATTCGGCGATCCAGCTTTGCGAGTTCTCGCACAACGCGGATCGCCGTGAAGTGGTCCACCGCCTCTTGATGATCTTTGAGCGGCTTGCCGTGAACCGTTAGACCCTTTTCCAGGACCAAGGCCGTTTCTTGGCGAGTGAGTGTGTTGCCTTCGAGGGCGTTGGATGTGTAGGTCAACTCAACATCGTACCACGCCTCAAGCTGGGCCAACGCCTGATGCGACAAGGGCCGGAGGGCGTCGAGTTTTGCTTTCTTCGATTTGATTTCGTCGAGCATATCGCTTAATCCCTGATTTCCTCGGTTCTCACGCTACCACATTCTGGCTGGGTTGGCAAAATCGGAGTGAACGGGTCGTGGCTTGCTGGTGATAGCACTGCTGGGTCACCACGACAAGGTCGCGGCGCATCGTTGGGTTGGCGCGGTTTCTGAGTTGATCTTGACCACAATGCCTGCCGACACGTACCGTTCCGCGTCATTTGTCCTCCGGCTGCGCGCTTGATGCGCTGTTGGATTACCGACTCACACAGACTCCGTGCCGCATGTTCAAAACATCCCAGAAAGTCCTGGTGGTTGCCGCCCTGCTGTGCTTCATAACGGAGACCGGTTTGGCCGTTGAGTGGAATCCGGCCAGTTGGTTTTCGGGAGCCTCAGCGAGTGATCCGAAGGAAATCGGCACCAAGGCGTGGTGGAAGAAGCACAAGAAGAAAGCGGAATTTGTGCCCGGCGAGGGTTTTCGCGTGGAGGGTTTTGCCGGCTATTTTGACGAACAGGGCCGGCCGATTGAGGCCAAAGTCGCCAAGATTGTGAAGCCAAAGGAAGGCGGAGGCTTGTTGGCCGATGCCATGGTGATTGAAACCGTCGACGAAGTGAAATCGCAGTTTGGCATGGGGCCCGACGCGCAAGCCGCTCGTGAAGCCTATGCTCGCGGTGAAGACCTCTTCCGACGAGGGGAATATGCCGACGCCGCCGACGCCTTTGACGAAGCGATCGACCGCGATCCCAATGCCGAGATTGAACAAGACGCACTGTTTTATCTGGCGGAGAGTTATTTCTTTGCCAATGAGTATTCGCAAGCCGTTTCCAAATACGGCGATTTGCTCGACAAGTACCCGAATTCCCAGCATCTCGACAAGGTTGTGCGGCGTCAGTTTGACATCGCTCGCTATTGGGAAAAATATCAAGAATACGACCCTCATTGGGTCACGACGCCGAATGCGTTCGACGACACGCGGCCGTGGTTCGACACGCTGGGTAACGCGATCAAGACCTATGAGAGCATTCGGCTCAAGGACCCCACGGGTCCGCTCGCCGATGACGCGATCATGGCGACGGCGAATTCTTATTTTCTGCGGGGTCGATACAGCGATGCCGACTACCACTATCAAATCTTGCGGCAAGAGTATCCGCAAAGCGAGCATCAGTTTGAGGCCCATATCCTGGGCTTGCAGAGCAAGATGCGAAAATACCAAGGCCCCAACTACGACGGGATCCCGCTTGATGAAGCCAAAAAGCTCGTCAAGCAAATCAAGCAACAGTTTGGCAGCGAGCTTTCCGCTGACGAGCGCGAGCGCCTCAACACGCAGCTTGCTCAACTCAATGAGAATCTTGCTGAGCGCGATTATGCCGTCGCCAAGTAT
This sequence comes from Bythopirellula sp., assembly GCA_041743635.1. Classification (GTDB taxonomy): domain Bacteria; phylum Planctomycetota; class Planctomycetia; order Pirellulales; family Lacipirellulaceae; genus Bythopirellula. The sequence continues at coordinate 419 of JBGTMM010000069.1, read as the reverse complement.
TACGATGACACCGAGCATTATGTGAGTGCCAAGTTTTATTACGCCAAGATCGCCCAGGAATATCCCACGTCGACGTTGGGAACCAAGGCCAAGGAGCGTTACGACCAAATCGCCGGTTTACCCGACCATCCCGAAACAAAAGTGGGTTGGTTTCTGAATGTGTTTCCCCAGAACGCCGAGCGCAAGACATTGCAGCAGGTGCCGCTGTTGGCTCCCGAGAGTGAGATCGGCATAGCGACTCGACCGCAATCCGAAGGTGGCCAGAGTGATGGCAACACCATCTATCGTTAAGGCGTCTTGCAATGCGGATAGCGTCCCAGGGATTGCCATCCCTGGGCTTGTGCGTGTGGCAGTGATTTTGTTGATGTCGCTGGTCGGCTGTGCGTCGTATCGCATGGGGAGCGAATCGCTGTATGCCC
>JBGTMM010000068.1:0-6929 GCA_041743635.1 Bythopirellula sp. | reverse complement strand
GGAGGGTTTATAGGAAAAGACAACATTGTTGAACGCGATGTCACCCAAACGAGTCGGCAGACGCACGGGCTTTTCCGGATTCTTGAGTTGCGAAGTCCGGTCAAGCAATTCAACGACTCGGTCGCTTGCCGCGGAAGCGCGCTGCAGATAACTGAACACGCTGGAGAGCCGCTGCGACGGTTCGATGATGCCGATGAGCAAGCAGTAGAAGGCCGTCAACATGCCGTGAGTCAGCGGCTGGTTACTGACTCGAATGCCGAACAGGTGCGTCTGTTGGTTGAGCACCAAATAACCCCCGGCCGTGACGACTCCGACAATGAGCACCAGGCCAAAGGTTTCGGTCAGGGGGCCAACAATCGCATCGTAAAGCGCGATTCTCATCGAACGGCCGTAGTATTTACGGGAAAGGCGGTGAAAGCGGCTGCGTTCGTGCGATTCCATGGTGAAGGCTTTGATGACCTTGATGCCATCGAAGGATTCTTCGAGATGATCGTAAACGACGGACAGCTCTTGCAGGGCTTTGCGATTGGCCCGTTTGAGCGATTTGGCGAGCATGTGAATCGCGAACGCGGCGGGAGGCGCACAGACCAGCGTGATGAGTAAAAGCTGCCAGCTAAAAAACGCGGCGAAGATCAGACAGGTTAACATTTTGAGCGGCTCGCGAACCCCAATACCGATCATCACCTGTGTTCCGAGCCCGATCCACTCCATATCCGTCGTGAACCGAGTCATGAGCTCGCCATTGGTTGTCTGGCGGAAGGTTCCTAAGTCAAGGCGCAGCGTGCGGCGATAGAATTCCTTGCGAAGTTTCAGACTGGTGAGATTGCCCAGTTTGGCGACCAATAAGGTGTTCGCAATTCGCAAACCGCTTTTCACGAGCGTGCTGATGATCAAGAACGAACAAATCAGCACCAGAGTGCCGAACGGCGTGGCAGGGAGCCAGCGAGTGGCCAGGGGCAAGACTTTTTCCAAGCCACTTAGCCAACGCTCGTTGTCCGCCCGGTCGCTTTTGAGCGCCGCGAGTTTGGCCTGGATTGCGGCGTCAGCGGCGATTTTCAATTGCTTTTGCGCGGCGGCGATCTCCACGTCGATGGCTGCATTCTGCTGCGACCAACTCGTGATGCGATCTTCGAGAAGTGCCGGAATCGCCTTGCCATGCATCACGCCGTCGACGATCGGCATCATAGCCGAGAAATTAGCGGCCCATAAGACCGCGATGCCCAAAGAGCAGACGAGCGAAGCGGCCACGGTCCAGCGGTATTGCAAGGCCGAGCGTGCAAAGCGCGCAAAACTATTCATGGATCATCCTTGATCGCGGGAACACATCGTCGGGTGGGAGAGGGAGTTTTCTAGCAGATTCTTGATGCACGACCAAGATCGCTGGTCCAACGCTCGCTGAAGCGAGCAAGCCAGTTGCTAGCACTGAGGATTGCAACTGTGCCGATTTGTTGGATTCTACCGATTTTTGCGCCGATACCAATTTTACGAGGTTGTTCCCCACGGCGCGCGTTTGATCGCGCCGCCCGCGGCGAGTGAGAAAGATTGGGTTCTCGCCGCCTACTCCAGAACAACAAACAGCCTCGCATTCAGGGGGATTTCTAATGAAACGTTTCTTGTTTGTGGCGGCCATGCTCGCGCTGGCGACAACCGGCTGTGCTGGTAATCGTATGATGGGTTGTGGCGAACCGGCTTGTGGAATTCCTTGCGAACCCGAGTGCGGGTGTAGCGAGCCGGAATGCGGCTGTTGCGATCCGTGCTGCGACGATCCGTGCTGCTCTGATGGATGTTGCGCCGATGGGTCCTGTGGTCCGGACGGGTGCCGCCTTGGTGGTGGCCGTGGCCTTTTGAATCAAGGTAATGGTCACGGTAATGGAAATTGTCATGGTAATGACAACGGAAGTGGCCAGATGTGTGGTGCCTGTGGTGGTGCGGGCTGCGGTGCCTGCCTGGGTAGTGGTTGTGTGGGTGCCTTGGCGAGTGGTTTCTGTCCCCACGCTGCTGGTTACCCGGAATCGTACAACTTCAATCCCGGCCCGCCGACCGGCCAGACGGCTTATCCCTACTATACGACTCGCGGCCCACGCGACTTTTTGCAGAACAACCCCCCTTCGATCGGGCCGTACTAATCGGCCACAGAGGTAATAGCGCTTATTGGAGAGCCAGCCGCCCGTGCAGGGATGCACCGTGGGCGGCTGGTTCTTTATGTTGCGCCTGCTATTGCTCCGTTGACAGTGATCCGTAGGGACGTCGTATCAGCACGATGCCGATTGACAAAAGCATGGTGATCGTTGCTGGCTCTGGGATAACCACGGCGGGGAAACCCACCGCGATCGCGGCCACGGTGCGACCCGCGGGGAGACCGGTAATCGTGCCCTCGGAGGTCGCGACGCCGGTCAATAGGTTGACCGTGTAAAAATTCGACGGACCGGCAAACCCGCCATCGGTGAGATAAGCGGTGCCAGTGCTCCCCGAAATGTCGAAGCCTACAAACGTGCCGAACAGACCACCATTGAGATTCACTCCCAGTCCCGTGCCGACGGTTTGCAACATACCGCTGTTCGCGGAGGTTTGGGTGGTCAAGACATCATTGTCGACATCGATGTCATAGAGTGTGGTCATCGTGGCACCCGCGAAGCTGTTGGAGTAACCGAGGCCACGGATGTTGGGGGTGTCGCCCGCGTTCGGGTCGCCTGCTGAGTAAGCCAGGGGCGTATCGGTGCCGACGAGGGCACCCGTGTCGGGATTGAGACGCAGATTCTGATTGCCGGATGTCCCCGTGCCAACGAGCCGAATCAAATCGACCACGGGATTAAAGTCAATCGCTCCTCCGACAACGCTGCCCGCCGCCAACGGCGAGCCGACGGTTGTCAGGGCGCCATTCGCGGGATTAATCGTGAAAAGCTGCCGCTGAGTGGCATCGTAGCCATAGAGTTGACCCGTGCCGGGGCGAACATCGATGCTCGCCAAGGGGCTGAGTGTGTTGGCGGTTTGGAGCACCACGGTCGAACTCACGACGCCAGTTTCGCTGTCAAAACTTACAAGCTGTTGGCCAATGCTGGGATCGTTATTGAGTAAGGCGAAGATGTTTTCGGCCTGAGCAACAGGAGCAAAAGCCAGGGATAAAAACGCCCCGGCAACGACTGAAAACGAAAATTTGCGAAAAATGCGCATGGAAATCTCCCGAGAATAAAAACACTTGATGGAACACAGACAATAAAAGCACTAGAAGTGCGAAGAAGCCAACATAGTGGCGGTGTTCACCAGCGACTCGAGAGGTATCAAAGGTTTAAAGTTGGCGCGAAGTGGTAATTTGTGGCCTCTTGCAATACGCGGCCAGCGAGGCTTTCGATTGAGCAAACGCCGCGCCATAATATAATTTTCTGCGAAACGGCTCTTTTTTTCAAGATCCGACCGCGATTTGCAGTATTTAAGTTACGAGCAAAATGGGCTGTTGGATTTCTGGAAAAAGCGTGGTGAATAAAGATCACCCAATCTGCTCACTAACCGTCCAGTAGTAGGTCGCTAAAAGCTCAAATCGCATTATTATGCGGAACAAAAGATACCAGTTACTGCCGCTTCGCCGCCCGCTGAAGCGGGCTCGCCGAACGGTTTTCGAGAGCTTTTTTAACGCTTCACCGCGTCCCAGCGTTCGCTGATTTCCTCGCAGGCGGCGGTGACTTCTCGCAATCGTTGCTTGTGCGCCTTGGGCAACGTAAAAACCTCGCCGGCAAAGATATCGACGAGCTTGATCTGGTTGTGATCCAACAGCAAAAGATCTTTCGCCGAGCGAATCAACAGGCCCTGGTACAAAAGCGTCGTAATATAGTCGGCCGACTGCCGGCTAAACGGGTGCTGTTTGGAGAAATAAAGTTTGATGCCACCCAGCCGGCGGCCGCCTCCCTGATTCGTTTCTCCTGGGCAGGTATAGATGAGAATCTCGGGACGAATACTCACCGAGAGTTCGCCGAGGGGAAGTGAGACTGCTGAGTTAGTGCGAACGTAGGTGACGTGGCCGGTGGGAAGTTGCAGCGCGCGGCGAAGCTGAGCGGCGTTAGCAATCGCCGACACGCAGCAATCGCGGCGGCTTCTGGCGAAGCTGGACGCTGGCTCGCCGCTTCGAAGCACGGCCATGGCCTGGGCCAGGAGCAATTCGTCGGTGCCCCCCGTACAAATCCAGTCTGCGATAGCATTCTCGGCGACCTTGTAACGGGCGACCATGAAGGTCGAGGGGAACTTGGCGTCGTGAATAATCCGTTTCCGCCGCGCGGGGGTGGCCACCAGATATTCGCCAAGCTTGTTGACGGAAATCCGGGGCTGCTTGCGAGTTTCAACGACACGATCCATTTTTTGTACCTTACGCTTGACGGTGACGAATGCCACGACTATAGTGTACGCATGGATAGTAAATGTGTCAAGCAAATGGAGTTGAGATATAATGAAAGTGCTCTGTCCACTCGTCGACAAGTGAAAGAGAAGTTATGTATCCGGACGACATTAAAAAAGCGATTCACGCCGAGCCTTTCCAGTCCGTGATATTGCGGCTCAGCAACGGGTCACAATACGAGATAAGACATCCGGAAAATATTTTAATTGGTCCGAGAACCACGGCGATCCTCGTAGGCGAAGCAATTCAGATCATCGCGAATGTTCACATCAACCAAATTGAACTCTTGGCGGCCGCCGGATAATTGTTACGATGCGTTTTTGATAGAGGAAGAATGTCATGGATCGCGAAGAATTAACCCTGTTGATCTCACAAGGCCCGATTCGCATTCGCATTAATGATGGACGGGCTTATGAAGTCGCGGGACCGGAATTTGCCACGGTCAGTGATATCGCCGCATCGATTCTTTATCGCGCCGATGACGGAAAATATCGCCACATGTACTTGCCGCTGGTCACCATGTCAGGCGTTGAACCACTTGAGACGAGTAAGTAATCGCTAAACTTACGCTGAAAACTTTACGCTGAGGCCCGGGCGATTTCGAGATCGGCGGCGACCATCATCCTAGCAAGTTCCTTGAATGTGACTTTGGGTTGCCAACCCAGTTCGCGCCGCGCCTTGCTGTAGTCGCCCAACAGCCGATTGACCTCGGCGGGGCGAAAATAGCGGGGGTCGATCCGCACAAGCACGCGGCCGTCGGGACCGACACCCGTTTCTTCGAGCCCCTCGCCGTGCCACTTCAGCGGCAACTCCACTTCGGTAAAGCAGCGCTCACAGAATTCGCGCACCGAATGTGTCTCGCCCGTGCAGATGACGTAGTCATCGGGACGATCTTGCTGGAGCATGAGCCACATCGCTTCCACGTAGTCGCCGGCAAAGCCCCAGTCGCGCTCGGCGGCCAAGTTGCCCAAAAACAAACACTCTTGCAGTCCACAGGCGATGCGCGCCACGGCCCGCGTGATCTTGCGTGTGACGAATGTTTCGCCCCGTCGCGGAGATTCGTGATTGAACAGAATGCCGTTGACGGCAAACAAACCATACGACTCACGGTAGAGTCGGGTGGCTTGATGGGCAAAGACCTTGGCCAGTGCGTAGGGGCTTTGTGGTGAGAAAGGAGTTGTTTCGGATTGGGGGGCGGGGGAATTGCCGAATTGCTCCGATGACGAAGCCTGGTAATACCGAGCGGAAACCTCTTCCTCGCGGAGAGCTTCGAGCAGGCGGATCGCGCCGATACCGGTGATCTCGGCGGTATACTCGGGAATCTCGAAGGAAACTTTCACATGGGACTGCGCCCCTAGGTTGTAGATTTCGTCGGGCCGAACAGTGCGGAGCGATTGGTTGATGCTCGAGGCATCGTTGAGATCGCCGTAACAGAGGTGCAAGCGCACGTCGGGCTCGTGGGGATCCTGATAAATATGGTCGATGCGGCCTGTGTTAAAGCTGGAACTGCGGCGCATCACGCCCCAAACTTCGTATCCTTTTTCGATCAGGAACTCAGCAAGATAGGAACCATCCTGGCCGGTGATCCCGGTGATAAGAGCGCGTTTGCCGTTGCGTTGAGCGAAGGTTGTCATAATGACTTCGTGGCTTTGTGGTGCTGGAGAAACCAATCATACGTGGCCGCGAGGCCTTCACGAAGCTGATGTTTATGGTGCCAGCCCAAGGCATGGATTCGCTCCAGGTCGAGCAGCTTGCGGGGAGTGCCATCGGGTTTGGACACATCGAACACGAGTTCCGCATCTGGGTGGACCACGTCGCGGACCACGCGGGCCAAGTCGGCGATGGAGACTTCCTGCCCGCTGCCCACATTAAGGGGTTCCTCTTGATCGTAATTTTGCATAAGGAACAGGCAGGCATCAGCCAAGTCGGCCACGTGCAAAAATTCGCGCAAGGGTTTGCCGCTGCCCCAAATGGTAACTTGTCGTTGGTTGTTGACTTTGGCTTGATGGAACTTGAGGATCAGCGCCGGAATCACGTGGGAATCTTCGGGATCAAATCGGTCGCCGGGTCCATAGAGATTGGTGGGCATGGCGGAGATGAAATTGCAGCCATACTGACGACGATAATATTGACAAGATTTGAGGCCGATGATCTTGGACAGCGCGTAGCCTTCGTTGGTTTGCTCCAAGGGGCCCGTGAGCAGAGAGTCCTCGCGGATGGGTTGCGGGCAATCTCGCGGATAAATGCACGAACTTCCCAAGTAGAGGAGCTTCTTTGTGCCATTGCGCCAAGCGGCCCTCAGGACCGAAGCTTGGATGAGAAGGTTGTCGTAGGTGAAATCGACGGGGTATGCGCGATTGGCACCGATGCCGCCGACCTTGCCGGCGGCATGAATCACGAACTCGGGCCGCACCTCGGCGAACCAGCGGTCGACAATCGATGGATCGCGGAGATCGAGTTCGTCGCGGCTAGCGGTCAGAAGATTGCTGAAGCCTGCCTGCCGTAAGTGGCAAACGACCGCCGATCCGACCAATCCACGATGACC
>JBGTMM010000067.1:0-3210 GCA_041743635.1 Bythopirellula sp. | reverse complement strand
CCAATGACCATCGCGCGGGTCGGCCAGCGACATCGAGACAGGCGAGCCCAAAAACGCGAGATCGGCGATTTCCCATTTGTTCGCAGCAGAACGCTTGAGCGTGAACAATCCCTTGCGGGTAGCAACGTGAATTATGTCCGACATGGGTAGATGTGAAATTAAGGGTTAAGAATGGATATTTAACCACGACGACACAACGGACACGACGAAGAGATTTTAGAATTGTCGCCCGGTATTAAGGGACACATATTGTATTCGTCGTGATCGTCGTGTCGTAGTGGTTCTACTTTTGTTTAGCCCCCCGATAACGCCTGCATGACATAAACTTCCGAATTGCTCTTCACCGGATCCGAAAGTCCCCGGCGGTCGACGATCATCTGCCCGTCGACGAACACCATTACATGCCGACGCAAATGGCCTTGGTCGTCGAGGATATAGCTCCGCAATTGATCCCTGCCAGCGAATGCCGCCGCCAGCGCGGCACCAACCGTTTCACCTCCGACTTCGACCGGTTCGCAGTTGACGAACGACTGCAGATGACTGGTAAAATGCACAACTGCCATGGTGCCCCGATTATGGCCGACCCAACTTAACTTGAGAAGATGCATTCAGCAGAAATGCGCATGACGGAAACGGTTCAACAACCGATGCGGAAATCCCGCCTGCAACACCTACTCAGTGGGCTGTTGTCGCGCTCCGCTGTGCGCTTTTACTGGTGTGGGAATGTCGCGGTGCTGCTGGGCACCTTGGCTTGGATTCTGCGCGACGGTAAGTTCCGCGAATCAGCCCTGCAATTTACCAGACATGTAAGAGCCATCGGAAACGATGAGTCCGCACTGGTAGTGGTCACGCCCCTGATGTGGCCGCGAGTCGATGCGTTGTGGTTTGTGATCGTTGTGGCGACGCTGAGCGCGATCGGCATTGTGGCCGGGCTTGTTGGGGGGGCGGGAATGCATCGCGGCGTGCGCGCGTGGCTGGCTGTGATGTTGGTGCTGGCTGGCTGGCTGACGCTGTTCACCACTTGGCCGGAGATCGCCTGGCGTGGCCAAGCGTGGCGCGTGCGGGGCAGCATTGCCGAGTTCGACCAATTCGCGGAAGATCTGCTCGCCGACTGGCCCGCCAACGACGGCGAAATCACTGGCCTGGGGCCGTTCATGGCTTACCCCATCAGCAAGCCGCGCACACTCATGTTCATGTCGACGCCGCAAGTTCCGGGCACGGCCCTTGCCATCTCCACCATTGAGCGCGGCGCGGACGATGACCTGCACTTCAAATTGGCGGGCAACGATGAAGGGGTGTGGATCGTGCGGCACGCCGGCGTCGACGAGCCGCAATCATTTTTCAGCGGCTTGGAAGGGGAGTACATGCCAGTGCAATATCGCCGCTTAAAGCCTGGTTGGTTTCTGGTGCGCTATATTTACGCGCCGATCGTCTCGTCGGAAATTAATTGACAACCACAGCCGGAGGCACACTTGCCTCCGGGAAGCGTACTTATCGCAACATGCGAATATGCTCGCCGAGTGCGAGTTCCGGGCCCACGAGCCGCTTGCCGATCCGCGCGCTCAACGGTTCCGCTGCAGGCTGTGAAGTTAGGTCCGTGAGATAGCCGGTGAGTATGTCGGCCTTACTTTCTTCCGCTTCGAGCAAATAATGGACCCACGCCCACGACTCAGCATAATCCTGCTGCGTCATGTCGGCCGCGGAAGTGAGGGCTTCGAGCCGCGTGAGGTGGGGCAGCCAAGTGCCCGACTCGGCTTGTTTGATCAGCAGTTCAACATGTGCTTCATTATAACCTCGCCGGCCTCGACCAACTTCAAAGTATTCGGCCAGTCCTTCGTCGAGCCATAATGGCAGATTCGTTACGGCCGCGTGCAGATAGCCGTGAGCCACTTCGTGTCGCAGATCGACAGCCACCTGATCGCCCCAATGTGCGTAGACGGTGAGATCGGTGCTCGTGCCAACGAAAATCGCTCGCCGGGTCGCCATCTCGGGGAAGCGCAGATTCAAGAACTTGTAGTACTCCGCTTCGTCGCCATACAGATAAACGTGGATTGGCTTGTCGCTCGGCGTAAGGCTCAGCCGCGAGTTGATCCACTCGCGCTGCGTGACGAGCTCTTCGATGAGCCGTTGCTGACCGGCTAGCGGAGCATCGCTGTGGATCACGAGCTGCCCACAAGGATGCTCGTAGGGAAACGGATTCCAATGATCGCTCTTGCGAAAGAGTTGGCACCCCGCGCACGCGCCGCCCACAAGAATCGCGCACCACAGCGCGGCAGTCCAAAATAGTGGGCGAGGCAGCATCCATCGACTCGCCGCGGCGAGCAATCCCTTGAGCAAAAAAGCGGCACTCCTCCGTGGCGGCCGGCGGGGTATTATACCGGTTTGCTAGCGGCCGACGAAGTGCAGAATTCGGCCACAAAGCCGCGACCGCCGGTCGCGGATCAACTTGGCAAAGGTGGCGATGCGTTTTCTTGAAAGGCGAAAGGGGAAAGTGGAAATGGGAGGGGGCAAGTCGGCGCGCAATGAAAGTTCTGGCCATTTTTTGGACCCTGCATTTTGTGTTCTCGGTGATCGGCATTCGCTAGGGGTTGTGGTTTCGCTTTTAGAATTCTCTGAAATTCATTCGGGCGTCACGATCTCGCTACTGGCCAAGAAAGGATGTTGACTAGCCAGTCAAGACGCCGGTCGGCCACTTGCACCTAGTCTCTAACTATTCTTGCGCGCAAGCTGTACGTTGCTTGATTGTATCCAATTGATTGAATTATTCAGTAACGATTTTTGGCCAGTCAGAAATTGAACCACGGCATTTATGGCCGTTTTTGCCAATTTAGGTCAATCCCATCGCCAGACAGCGAAGATATTCCGTTGGGGTAATTTTTTCCGAACCCTTTGCAATTCCACCTCCTACCGGCTTATAATCTCGCTGGGATCAGAGTAGAGGATTCGACCTAACGGTTTCCCTTTACTTGAGCGAGGGCTGTAGCGTGCCGGACATTCTTTGGGAGTTGACCTACTCCATTCGTCGCCAGTTTTTCATTTTCACATTATCTCTCTCGCTTCTCTGTGCCTTGCTGACTGAGCTAAGTGGGGCGGAAGTCTGGACCGACTCCACCGGCAAGCATTCCGTGACGGCGGAATTTCTGGGATTGGAGGGGGACAGCCTCGCGCTGCGTGGTGCGAATGGCAAGCGCATTACTATTTCGCTTGCCA
>JBGTMM010000066.1:0-2523 GCA_041743635.1 Bythopirellula sp. | reverse complement strand
GACAAGTTCTTTCCGCATTTAGCGGGAGAGTTACCACCACTGAGGATGGTGAATTTACGAAGCTACTGAGCCTACTTGGGATCACTCACGCCAAGACTTCGGCAAATCTTGCGAGCTAAATTATTTGAGATTTCGACGTGTCGCGGCACAGCCTCCCCGTGGCAGGGTTCGTCCAAAGCGAATGAGAGCGACCCTCGCGCTTGAGATAGCAACCCTCCGAGCGCAAAAGTCTTAACAGGGCCGCACGCTTCATTCGACCGTAACCACTGTTCGATCCGCGTCATCTGGAACTCCGCGCAAGCCGTCCTCGCGGCGATCTTCCAAAATCAAGGCGATCGCATCACGCAAGCTGTCAATGGCTCCATCCCGACTCTCACCTTGCCCATTCGCACCAGGCACTTCGGGGCAATAAGCAACGAACCATTTTTCATCTTGCTCAACAATTGCGGTGAATTCGTTATGCATCGGGATGACTCCTCGGTCTACTGCATCGGAATTTGTTAACACTATTCTAGGATAATAGCAAATTTGGACAAACCTAGTCCCAAGTGCGAGGCAACTACACGATCAATCCCCGCAAGGTACGTAGATTAATCACATCGAGGTCTTCGCCGTCTTCCTCTCCTTTGGCTGTTTCCAAGTACATCGGCACCTTCTTAAACCGCCGGTCGTTCAGAAGATTCCGGAACGGTTCGAGGCCCATTTTGCCTCGGCCGATGTGAGCGTGACGGTCGACGTGCGAACCGAACTCCTTGAGGCTGTCATTGAGATGAAACGCTTTCACCTTATCGATGCCGACCACCAGATCAAGCTCTTTCATCGTCGCCTTGTAATTCTTTTCGGTATCAAGCGGATAGCCGGCCGCAAAGACGTGACAGGTATCGACGCAGACGCCGAGCCGCTCGGGAGCTTGCACGCCGTCGATGATCACCGCCAAGTGGTCGAACTTCGCCCCCAAAGTGCTCCCCTGCCCCGCCGTGGTTTCCAGGAGGCACATCGCCTGGCATTGAGGGGTTTGCCTATGCACTTCGTCGAGTGCTTGCGAGACACGTTTCAGCCCTTCGGCTTCGCTGGAAGTCGTAAACGCCCCCGGGTGGGTCACGACATACGGAATCCCCAACTGCTCCGCTCGCTGGAGTTCGACCACAAAGGCGTCGATTGATTTTTTCCAAAGTTCGCCGTCGGGGCTGGCGAGGTTGATGAGATACGAATCGTGCGCAATCGGATGCGTGATTTTGAGGTCAGCGAGCGCCGTGCGAAACCGTGTGGCCTCAACATCCGTAATTACTTTCGCTCGCCACTGGTTGTTGTTTTTGGTAAACAACTGGACGCAATCGCACCCCGCGCGCCGGGCAGCCTCGACGGCCTTGTAATACCCGCCGGCAATCGACATGTGCGCACCGAGAATCGCCATCAGATGAGGATAAAGCGAGAAGGCCGCCGACGGAAGGGGTGCGGCGTCTAGCGCTTACCTCGCGTGGCGAGGAAGCCGACGGCAGTGAGCAAAGCTAAAGTCGCTGACGCGGGTTCAGGAACCGTAATGTCTTCAAGCGTAAAGGCGTTGAGGAAGGGTTGGCCGAAGTTGCCACTGCCGGCAAAACCCTTGATGTGGATGTTCAACGTGTCATCCGTCGCCGTATAGGTGAAGGTCGAGACGGTCCCCTGATTCGTGTTGTTCGGGATGGTATCAAACGTGGGTGTTTGATCGATCCCTTCGATCTCGATTTGGTTGCTGCGCGCGCGGTCGGCATACACCATCAAGAGTTGAAGCTTGTAAGTATTGCCGGGCACGACCGACAAAGCGCCAATCGGGCCGTTGCCATCACCATGATACCTGACGCCATAGAGCACGGTATTGAGATTGCTATTATCCAAGCCTGGGCCGAAGGTAGCGAATTCGTGATAAGATAAGCCGGTCCAGAGCGCATTCTGGTTGGTGAAGGTCGCGTCGCCGATGGTTATCGGGAAAAGCCCTAGATCCTCACCGACGGAACCCGCGTGGACAAAGTTGCCGGAGAAATCCAACTGACTGACGTCGTTGAAGATGGCGACATTGAAAGCCGCTTGGGCCGAGTTGCCGCAGAGAGCGATAAGCAGAAACCCGGCAATTGCCGAAGCACGAAAACCTTGGAAGCAAACGATAGCCATGGAGCGCCTTTCGCGAGATTTGTGAAAAACATCGCGAAAAAGGTCGCCTCTCGACTCAGTCGCAATAGTTCAAGACTAATTGGGCTCTGGCCGTTGTCAACAAAATGATGGGAAAACTCTGGGAAAGACGGCGATTAACCCCCCATTCTTGAAGGCTTTCCATCCTTTCCCAACTTTCTTGTAGAAATTGTGCCACTACTTGTGCTATTGGTAATAGTGTCGCGGTGAACACCCGAACCCATGAACAGAGTGACCATGTCCACCACCGATTTCAATCGTCTCACACGTGCTCAGCCCACCGGCGACCGGCCGCTCGTGCAGCCGCTATCCGGCGTGGCCGACAAGCCCCTCGACTGGCTCTGGCCCGGGCGGATT
>JBGTMM010000065.1:0-19695 GCA_041743635.1 Bythopirellula sp. | reverse complement strand
CGGGCCTCGGCTTCCAAAAAAGGATCCGGGCCGATCAATTTGCCCTTTCGCCATGATCCACGCGCATCACCGTGCAACCAAGTGCCGTGCGTGGTCGCCGCCCAGTGGGTCGCCAAGGTTTTGCCCATGAGGAGGGAATATAACCGAGTGTATACGTTTGTCCAGTATTCGACAGAAGAATTCCACCAGATTTTTCCCGGCCGGGACGATTAAGAACCCGGCCGGGACGATCAAGAACCCGGCCGGGACGACCGGGCTATATATCCCGCACACAAAGGCGTTCGATGTTGGTGGCCAAACCGGTGGCGGAATCGATATCGACGATTGTGCCGTTGAGGCGGTTGTCGCCGCTGGCGACTTCGAATTGCGTGGGGTTGGCGGTGAGGAGAGTTTCCATCACGCGATCGATGCGGCGGCCTAGGATTCCGTCGTGAGGGCCAGTCATGCCGACATCGCATTGAAACGCCGTGCCGCCGGGGAGCACGCATTCATCGGCGGTGGGAACATGGGTGTGCGTGCCGAGGACCGCCGAGACGCGGCCATCGAGATAGCGGCCCATGAGCTGCGCTTCGCTGGTGGCTTCGACGTGGAAATCGACAAATCGCACTCGCACCTCGTTGGGTAACGCGGTAAGGACGCGGTCGGCCGCGCGCCAGGGACTGTCGATGGGCTTCATAAACAGTTGCCCGAGCAAGCAGCAGATGCCGACGGAGGTGCCGTCGCGCGCGGTGACGACGGTCCACTCGCGGCCATGGGCTTCAGCGGGGAGATTCGCGGGGCGGACGATATTGTCGGCGGTGTCGAGGATCGGAATAATTTCCTTGCGGCGATAGACGTGATCGCCGAGCGTGATCGCATCGACCCCCGCATTGATGAGTTGCTTGTAAATCTGCGGGGTGAGTCCCGAGCCGCCGGCGGCGTTCTCGGCATTGGCGATCACGAGATCGAGCTGGTGGTCAGCGATCAGGCCCTGCAGGGCGCGCGCGACGATCTCGCGCCCGGGGCTGCCAACAATGTCGCCGATGAAGAGGATTCGCACGGGAGATGATCGTAGGGGACGCGGAAGAGGAAAAAGGATAGTATAACGAGGACCGCTGCTACCTGTCATTCTGAAGGAGCCTTGGCGACTGAAGAATCTGGGTTCAGGCGTTGCACGTTTTCCATGCGAGTAGTGCTACAGGCTAGATTCTTCGGTCGCTAAGGCTTCCTCAGAATGACATTCGTTTTAATGCGCGATTTCGGTGACTCTCGTTTCGCGGATGAGGGTGACTTTGATCTCGCCAGGATAGGTGAGTTGCTCTTCAAATGCCTTGGCGATGTCGCGGCAAGTCTTGGCCGACGATTCGTCGGTCGTGTCGGCGGCGCTGGCGATTACGCGGACTTCGCGGCCGGCTTGAATCGCAAACGCCTGGCGGACACCGGGAAAACCGGTGGCGATGGTTTCGAGTTCCTGCATCCGCTTGATGTAGCGATCGAGCGTTTCACGGCGCGCCCCCGGACGCGATGCGCTGCAAGCATCAGCCGCGGCGACGAGCACTGTGTACGGCATGTCGGGGCGAATGTCGTCGTGATGTCCCAGCGCAGCGTGAACAACGTCGGCGTTCTCGCCGTAGCGTTTTAAGATGTCGGCACCGATCTTGGGATGACCCCCTTCGGTGTCGTGATCGGCGGCTTTGCCGATGTCGTGGAGCAGACCAGCACGGCGGGCGAGCTCGCCGTCCATGCCCATTTCTTCGGCAAGCATCCCGGCGATGAACGAGACTTCAATCGAATGGCGCAACACGTTTTGGCTGTAGCTCGTGCGATAGCGCAACCGGCCCAATAGTTCGATCACGCGATTATGCACGCCGAAGACTTGGGCCTCTTGCATGGCCTCTTCCCCATGGCGGCGAATCTCGGCGTCGATTTCTTTTTCGGTCTCAGCGACAAGCTCTTCGATCCGCGTGGGATGGATGCGACCATCGGCAATGAGTTTGTTAAGCGAGATCCGCGCGATCTCTCGACGGACTGGGTCGAAAGCGCTCACGATCACCACGCCGGGGGTGTCGTCAATAATCACATCGACGCCGGTCGCTTTTTCGAGCGAGCGAATGTTGCGGCCTTCGCGGCCAATAATGCGACCCTTCATTTCATCATTGGGAATGTCGACGGTGCTGGTCGTGGCTTCGGCGGTATGGGCGGCGGCGAAACGCTGGACCGATGTGATCAGCATTTCCTTGGCCTTTTTGTCGAGCGTGTCGGCAAGTTGACGTTCGTGCTTGAGGATCAGTGCCCCCTGCTCGCGGACTAGTTCCTGCTCGAGCCGTTTGAGCAGACGGTCTTCGGCATCTTGGGGACTGAGGCCGCTGAGTTGGTGCATGGTTTGGCGTTCGAGATTCAAGAGATCATCGAGCTCTTTTTGTCGGCGAGTGGCGTCGTCAATTTTCTCGGCAAGGCGACGCTGATTGTTCTCGACCATCTTTTCTTGCTTGAGCATTTGCTCGGAGCGTTGATTAATCGTGTCTTCCTGCTTATCGAGATGACGTTCACGCTCGTGGAGTGTGTTGCGAATGTCGTTATTCTCGCGCTCGAGGCGATCTTTTTCCTGGAGGGCCATCTCCTTGGCTTCGACGGCGGCTTCCTTGCGGAGCGTTTTGGCTTCGATTTCAGCCCGCTCGATGATCTGGGCGGCTTCCTTGTCGGCATCGCGGCGGCGTAGATAATCGAGGAGTTTCACCAGCCCCATGCCCATCAATGCGGCGACGGCAAATGCCAGCAATTGCATACCGTCACTTAGTGCCGCCAGCGGAAAAGGTAGTGCCGCCACCGGAAAAGGCAGCGCAGCTAAAGGGAAACTCAGCGTGGCGAGCGGATAAATGTGGAACAGCAAAGAAATTGGTGTCATGGCGAACCCCTGGAGTGCCTCGAAAGCGGTCGATGCGCGAGACCGAAAGGCGCTCCGGGAAAGCGCGAAGCCATGAGGCCGGCCACAAGAGCGAGGAACGACGCGCAAAACAAGCGCGGCGCTCTCAGCGTGTGCTGGGAGTTGTCAAAGAGTGTCCTAAAGACTGGCCGCTAAAGTGGCCAGTCCGGGGTTTTTAGTGCGCGATTGAGGGTAATGAGCTTACAGTCGTTGAGGCGTGAGTAGTGGGCAGGCAGCAAGGGGCGCAGCCCAAGTAACGCCGACAGCTCGTGCAAGCCACTTGCGAGACGGACATTCACCCCAGGGAGGCGGGCGGCGAGCGGAGTTCCAAGACAACGACGACCTTGCAAAGGCAAGCTCGTCGGGCCAAGAACCGTTCAGGCACACACAACCCTCGAGAGCAATCACTCCGAAACCCGTCAGCAACGCGAGTGACGCATGCGCAAACAGCACCACACCCACGCCACAGAGGGTCAGGAAGACCAGAACCTGGCAAATCTCGAGCATGTCAAATGAACAACTGTAAAACCATGTTTCAATCGAGTACTTAACAAGGACTCTTCAACAACAACACAAATCACACGACGCCCCGGCCAACGGTCATTGCTAACCAAATCGGTCCAAAACGCATATCATAGTCATGTGCGATTGGGCAACCGGCAGGCAGGTTCAAAAAACGAGCCGCCGATTGCTGGGAGGCAATGATAACAAAATCTTCATCAAGTGCAACCCGGACGGTCGTTTATACCCCAGGATACGCGTGCCACTTTTGGGATTTACGCAAATTGGAAACGAGTTTGCCGTTTACGGCGAATGCCGGGTCGAAAAACCGCCCAATGAAAAAGCTGCGTCATGTCTGCAAAACTTAAGAGCCTGATGGAGAACTTCGCGGAAAACATGCCGCCAGAACTTTGGCGGGACGTGCACGTGGCGATTGCTTTTTCGGGGGGGGCCGACAGCGCGGCCCTGTTGCGGGCTGTCCTGGCACTCAAACAGAAGTGCGGCGGGCAAGGGGAAATCTGCGCGCTGCATGTGAATCATCACCTTCGCGGGGCGGAATCGGACGGCGATGCCCAGTGGTGCGCGGATATGTGCCGGAAGTTAAAGATCCCAATGCAGATTTTGGACGGCAACGTATTCGCGCGGGCGCACATCGACGGCGACGGTCTCGAAGCAGCGGCTAGGGCGGAGCGTTATGCGTTGCTCACGGCGGCTGCCGAAGCGCGTGGTGCCCGATATCTGTTCCTGGCTCACAATCGTGACGACCAAGTGGAAACCGTGGTGTTCCGACTGTTGCGTGGTACGGGTTTGCGAGGGCTGATGGGTATCGCTACCAGCAGGCCGCTCACGGCGTCGCTGACTTTGGCTCGGCCGCTCTTGGGTTGCACGCGGAGCGAAATTCTGAAATATCTCGCGACGCTGGGCCAAGATTTTCGCATCGACAGCAGCAATTCGGACCTCGCGTTTACGCGGAATCGGCTGCGCAGGGAGTTATTGCCAATCTTGCGAAGCGAATACAACTCGCAATTTGATGACGCGCTTGTGCGACTTGCGGCGCAAGCGGGCGAGTTGCATCAGTTCGTCGAAACTCAGGCACAGGCCGTCTTGGAAGCATCTCGTGAATGGATGACCGCTTCGGGATTTGCATTAAATATCGCGCCACTTCGTCAACAACCACCTTTACTGGTAAGTGAAGTCATGCGACTTGCCTGGCGAGAGGCACACTTTGCCGAGCAGGCTATGACTCGCGAGTGGTGGTCGGAGCTGACAAATCTAGCAATGGGGAGTGCTAGCAATCGGGTTCTCAACCTGCCGGAGAATTTGAGGGCGGAGGTTGTGGGCGATGTGCTGGTGATTGAGCGAGCTAGCTAAGCGCGGTGCAAGCACCGCGGCTAAATAAACTCAGCGCGGTGCAAGTACCGCGGCAAAATAAAATAGTGCTAGCATCGGCGCTAAATTGGCTTGACCACGTTTCTAGCGGCCAACTACTATTCCGCTCCCAAACTGCGCAATCGTGGAAAGCTACGAAGGCTCGCGTTGCGCTCCCCGCACGTCTGTCAATGATCCTTTGAGGGTTCGCATCATCCTTTGCCGGTTGATCAACACCTGTTGGTACTTCTTTAAGCTCGGCATCACGCTGGTGGTGATCGCCGTGGTGGGTGTCGGGGTCTATCTCTACTCGCGGATGGATAATGAGATCTGTCGTCAGGTGCAGCAAACGCTTTCCCGTCAGTTTCCACATTTGAACGTCAGCGTCGGAGCGGCCCGACTGGTGGAGGATCGCGGCATCGCGATCCATGATCTGGTGATTTCGGAAACCTCCAGCAATCAGTTGCAGAACAATCTGTTGGTGGTCGATGAGATGCTGCTCGATTGCAATGTTAAGTTGACCCAATTGATGAATGGCCCGCCAGCGCTCAAGCGGGTGATCGTGCGGCATCCGCAGGTGTGGGTTTCGCGCGAAACCGATGGCAGTTTCAACCTTGCTTCGCTGTGGCCGCCGCCCCAATGCGGAAATTCTCCCCCGCAGATCATTATCGAAGACGCGCGGATCACGCTCGTCGATCGCAAGAATCCGCAGGCCGTGCCGATTGCGCTGCGGGACGTGAATCTCACAATTCAAGCTCAAGCCACGAATGCGGCGAACGGTGGGGCCGTGGCATCACGACCCACAATCGCCAGCTGCGAAGTGCAAGGGACGCTCGGTGGTCCGCAATTCCAGGAGGCCGAATTTACGGCGCTCTACAATTTGCAGGAACAATCACTCGCGGTGACGGGGAAGTTCGCCGATTTGAAACTCACCAAGGACCTGTTTTCCTGGGCCGAAGCACTCTTGGGACCGCAAGTGGCCCAGATAAAATTGCAAGGGAATCTTGACGGCAAGTTTAGCGTGAGCCACAAGCTCGGCACCGGCGCGTTGCCGCACGTCGAAGCAAAACTCTCGCTTGACGAAGGACGGCTCGAACATCCGCGTTTGCCCCGGCCGCTAACCGATCTTTCTTGTGAAATCCGCATTCAAGGCGACTCCACATTCATTGATGGGCTGCGCTGCAACTGCGGTTCGAGCGGGCTGGCCTTGCAGTTGGAACGCCGCGGCTGGGAGGTGACCGCGCCCTTGAGTTTGGCGGCGCGGGCGGAAAACTTTTCGCTCGATCAGAAGCTCTACGATGCGCTCCCCCTTGTCCTGCAAGATCAATGGAAAAAATACAAACCGACGGGCGTGTTCGATGCCGACCTGCAGCTTACGTTTGACGGCCAAGAGTGGCGGCCGCTGGCCACGCTCACGGGCCGGAATTTGGAGTTCGAGTCGGAGAAGTTTCCCTACCGCGTGAGCGATGGCTCGGGCACATTAAGTTACACTCCCAGCACGGCTACGCAGCCCGCGGTGGTGGGCATTGACCTGGTTGGTTACGGCGGCGGAGAACCGTTGCAATTCTCGGGGCAAGTGTTCGACCCTCAACCCGGAGCGCTCGGTTGGGTGGAGATTACGGGCGCGAACGTCGAAATCGAAGACCGTATGATCGCCGCGCTGCCCGAGAAAGTGCGGCGGGTGATCAGTTCGCTCCATCCCGAGGGACGATTCAATGTCGGCTGGCGGATTGACCGCACATTGCCGGGGCTGCTCAAGCCGTACTCGTCCCTGCGATTGGAGCTTGTGAATTGCCGCGTGAATTATGAAAAATTTCCTTATCCGCTGAGCGGCATCCGCGGCGTGATTCAAGCGGAAGATAATCGCTGGAGTTTTCGCGACTTGGTTTCCGGCGGTTCGCGCACCATCGAATGCGAAGGGTCGTTGGTGCCTATCGACACCGGCAATGAATTGTCGCTGCAATTCGTGGGCAAGGAAGTGCCGCTTGATGATGACCTGCTGCGCGCACTGCCACCGTCGGTGCAGAAGGCTTGGACCGAAGTGCGTCCGCGAGGCCGGGTCGATTTGGTGGCGGAGATTTATCATTCGACGGGACTCGCGAAACCGTCGATTCGCGTGGCGATGAGTCCTCGCCCCGATTCGACGAGCATCGAACCGCGATGCTTCCCGTATCCGATGAACATCGTGGACGGTACGTTCAACTATCAGGACGGCAAGGTAATTATGACCAACGTGCTGGCCAGTCATAGTCGCACCACGATTCGCACGAACGGCAGCGGCGAGTTTCGTCCCGATGGGAGTTGGCAACTGCGGCTAGAAAACCTGTCGGCCGATCGCTTGGCCGCGCGGCGTGATTTGCTCGATGCGCTTCCACCCAAGTTGCGGAAAGTCGTCGATCAACTGCGACCAACGGGGAACAACTTTGCGATCAACAACGGCAACCTAAGCTTCTCGAAAGCCGCCGACCCCGTGAAAGCCATCTCCTCCGAATGGGATTTGCGGATCGATTGCCATCAGTCCGACATTCAAGCGGGCGTCAATTTACAAAACATCCATGGCTCAGTGCGATTGGTCGGTTTCAGTGACAATACGCGGTGCGAGTCTTTCGGCGAGTTGGAAATCGACAGCCTCACTTTCTTAGATACACAGTTCACTGACCTGCGCGGACCAATTTGGATGAACGAATCGAGTTGCTTGCTGGGACAGTGGGCGTGCGAAAAGCAGGGTGTGCCCGTCAAGCATTTAACGGCTCGGGTGTACGATGGCACGTTGACGGCCGACACTTGGGTAACTTTTGGGGATCTGCCCAAATACCATACCGATGCGAACATTTCCGGCGTGAACCTGGCTCGATTGATGGTCGAGCGCTTTCACAATCAGCAAGCCTTCACGGGCAAGGTCGCGGCGAATCTCAGGCTTCACGGCGAAGGCCATTCGCTGCAATCGCTCAAGGGGAACGGCGAAGTCAAAGTGACCGAGGCGAATATCTATGAGTTGCCGCTGTTGGTGGGTCTCTTAAAGGTTCTGCGGAGCGGCACGCCCGACAAAACGGCGTTTAATCAGTGCGACATGAAATTCGACATCGACGGACGGCATGTGAATTTGTATCAGCTCGATTTCCTGGGTGACGCGGTAAGCCTGTACGGCCAAGGAACAACCAACTTCGACCAGCAGTTGAATTTGGCCTTCCATGGCGTCCTAGGTCGCAACGACGCGCGTTTGCCCATTGTGAAGAATTTGATCGATCGCACGGGCGAGCAGTTCCTGCAAATGTACGTGGGAGGCACGATCAGCAATCCGCAGATTCACACGCAACCTTTGCCGGGCATCAACAACTTGATTCAGCAGATCCAGACGGAACTCGATACGGGGACACCCGTGCCGGACGTTCGGCAAGCGGAGCGGACGACGCCGGCGCTGCCGTTTATGGGTAGGTAATGAATATGATGAGGAAAGTAGCTGTCATTCTGAAAGGAGCCCCGCGACTTGAAGAATCTATGTTCAATTCTCACGCGTTATCAATGCGTGAAAATACTGAGGCTAGATTCTTCGGGTCGTTGAACTCCCCTGAGAATGACAATTAGAGGAGCCGTCAGATGAATGTGGTACCTATCGGTGGAATTATTGCGGGGGCGGCGGGTTCCCCGCTCGCGCAAACGCACGGCGCGGAAAGCGAACGCGCGCAGCGCGACGGCGTGGTCCGTGAGCGGCGCGTGACGAGTGACAAAAGTGCCGAGATGGCCGCGGGGATCGGCACGACCGACGAAGACCAAGGAACCTCGGAACGTGACGCCGACGGGCGGATGTTTTGGGAGCAACCGGGTGAGAACAATAAGACTGAAGAAGGAGCCGGAGCCGTTCGGCAAGCCAAAGACCCCACCGGCGAAAGCGGGAATTCGCTTGATTTGACGGGTTGAGAAAAAGTCGAAAATCAAGGGCTGAGAGTCCAGAGCCAGACAACACTCAGGCTCTGAACTCTAGACACTAAGCTCTTCGCTCACAGCAAGGATGCACTACGATGTCTGACAAAGTTCCATTTTTCACGCGACTGACGGGTTTGCTCGCGGCGCAGGGGATTCGCGCGTGGATGAGCTCGCACGATTATCGGGCGTATTTTTATGATCCCAACATGGATCCTCGCCTGGGAACCGCCGAGCCGCGGATATACCTGTTTTGGCACGAGTACATTTTGGTGCCGCTGTATCTGCGCGGGCACTGCGATATAGTCATGCTGCTGAGCCGGCACCGCGATGCGGAAGTTCTCGCGCGGATTGCCGGGCATCTGGGATTTGATTGCGTGCGTGGTTCAACCACTCGCGGGGCGACGGCGGCGATGATGGAAATGCAGCGGCTGGGCAAGCAATCTCACATCGCTATCACGCCCGACGGTCCACAAGGACCTCGGCGGCAATTGGCTCAAGGGGCGATCTACCTCGCCTCGAAGTCGGGGATGCCGATTGTGCCGATGGGTTTTGGAATGTCGTTCCCCAAACGGGCGAAAAGCTGGGATCAGTTTGCCATGCCGCGACCCTTTTCACGTGTGCGATGTGTGCTCGGTGCTCCCACATATATTCCTCCCGACTTATCGCGCGAGGGATTGGAAGACTCGCGATTGCACGTCGAGGGATTAATGAACGACCTCACGCTGGAAGCCGAGTTGTGGGCCGAGATGGGGGGCACGCGCAGCGGGGACAGCGCACAGCGGCGGCGGAGTCTCGATCGACAGATGGCGAGCCCGCTGCCTGTTGAGCATCAGCCGCGAGTGCCGGTGGGGGAAGTGTTGCGGCGGAGCGCGTGAAGAGTGGCTCGCTAAGCCGCAAGCGGCTAGAATGCTGCGATGCGTAAAACCCTCGAAGTTGAAAGTCCCATCAGCGAACGCGTGCTGAGCGTTTCGCAATTCACGGCCCAATTGAAGGGAGTGGTCGAGAGTCATTTCACGTCGGTGTGGGTCGCGGGGGAAATCTCGAACTTCTCGCGGCCCCAATCGGGGCACTGCTATTTCACGCTCAAAGACGACGGAGCCCAGTTGCGGGCCGTCATCTGGCGCAACGCGGCGACTCGCCTCAAATTCGATCTGCATGACGGCTTGGAAGTCGTCTGCCGGGGTTCGCTCGACGTTTACCCGCCCCGCGGCAGTTACCAAATGGTCGTTACGGAGATCGAACCCCGCGGGATCGGGGCGCTCGAACTTGCGCTACGTAAGCTGCGTGAAAAGTTCGCGGCCGAAGGCTTGTTCGACGCCGATCGCAAACGGCCGCTGCCCGCGTTTCCCCGCCGGATCGGTTTTGTGACCAGTCCCACGGGGGCGGCGATTCACGATTTTTTGCAGGTGATTCGCAGGCGGTGGAGCGGGGTGGAGGTGTATGTGTTTCCAGCACGGGTGCAAGGAACCGGCGCGGCGGAGGAAATCGCCGCGGGGATTCGGCTTGCCAATCGGATGAGGCCGACGCTTGACGTGTTGGTGGTGGGTCGCGGTGGGGGGAGCATGGAAGACCTGTGGGCGTTCAATGAGGAACCCGTCGTGCGCGCGATTGCCGCCTCGCGGATTCCCACGGTGTCAGCCGTTGGCCATGAAATTGACGTGACGCTCGCCGACTTGGTCGCCGACGTGCGAGCACTCACCCCCACGGAAGCCGCCGAGCGCGTGGTGCCATCATCAACTGATGTTTCGGAGATGGTGCGGCAGATCAGTGAGCGGATGCGGCGGTCGCTCGCCTTGCGAGTGGCCAGTTATCGTCAACGGCTCGACGCCCTGGCGAGCCGCCCTGCCCTGGCAAGACCGCTCGATGCAGTCCACAATCAAAGCCGGGTGGTCGATGAGTTTTCAACGCGATTGCACGCGGCGATGCGAATCCAGATGCGCGAGCAACAGCAACGCTTGGTGGCCGTGAGTGGGAAGCTTGATTCGCTCAGTCCGCTCGCGGTGTTGGGACGAGGATATAGTCTCACGCAAGACGCAAAGACGAGGCGTTTAATTTCCGACTCGAAACAGTTAAAAGCCGGGCAGGAGATTTTGACTCGGCTGGCGGTGGGGGAGGTGGTGAGTGTAGTAAGCGAAGTTTGATTTGCTAGGCCGCTCGGTGTCGCCAAGTGAACATAGCGAGCGACAGCATCAAGAGCGTAACTCCCCCCGGCTCAGGCACGGCGTTAGCCGGAGGTGTCCCACCTCCGTTAAAAGCGCTGAGAGCGACGTGCATCCCCTCGCCGTAGTGCGCCTGCCAATCGGCCAGTTCGCCCACCGTGGTAGGCGTTGCCAAAGGAAAAAATCCCGTCCATCGATGTCGCCGTCTTCGTCAAAGTCTCCGGGGAGCTCGCTGGGATCAAAGACATTCTGGAGGCTGCCGCGAAAATAACGCGGTTGGTTATCGAGGTCGGTGTATTTTCCGAAGAAAATATTGTTGTCCGCAATGCCGTAAAGGTCATCAATGAGCAAAGCGTCGGCTCCTTGGAAGTCACCTGCGTTCAAATCGGTAAGCGTGTTATCAAAAAGAGAATACAAGAAGACGGTGCTATCCGTGTCACCCACGATTTTATCAAAGTCGTTTACTCCCACGGCGAACGAAGTCGCGCCGAGTGTAAGAATGTTGGGAATGTTTAAAGCGAAGGGATCGCCAAGACGATAATAAGCCGCTGAGCCGAAGAGTACGCCGGCGCTTAGGTCACTGTCCGATAGTCCTGCGCCGGGGACGAAAGGTGTAATGCTGTGATTTGATCCATCGTTATAAAAAGTTCCGCCTGCTGTGGCTTGTCCCACAAAAGTCCCATCCAAATTCACGCCGGAGGTTTGGGCATCATCCACCAATAAGTTGACGGTATTGGTGGAGGGGTTCCAGCGGCGGATGGAGTTTGCCGTTCCAATTTGCCGATTAATATATACATTTCCCTGGTTATCAATGCCAGCTGCTTGGTTGTTTCCTGCAGTTGTAAGGAGAGCGGTCATTGCGTTAGATTCGAACTTAAACGAGTTTTGATCGCCTCCGGCGTTTTCTGCCCACCCAACAATGATACTTCCGTCATCGCTAATCGCCGTCGCGCGGCTTTGCGAGCCACCCAGTGTTCCTAAATCTTGAATTGTGCCGTTGGCTCTGCGAACTGCAGCTTGGTTGGTAGAAAGTCGGTAACCGACGATGTCGCCCTGGCCGTTACCGGATTGGGGGACGAAGTCCGCGCCCAAGTCTTGCATGTAGATGGTTGCGCCCATGGAGTTGAGCGAGAAAACAAGAATCGCGAAACTAGCGACGGACTTCAACAGCACCTGCATGGTCGCTTACTCGCAAGAGATTTGCTCGGGACTGACAGCTTGGGCGACTCGTAGTATAACCAAGAGCACGAGAAGTTGCCAATATTCGTGACGCGATCTCTAGCCGGACCGCCACGCGGTCCGGGAGAATTCCTTACCACGTCGCCGCGGGTTGACCGGCAAAGTGTGCATCTGTTTCGGCTTGCGTGCGGACTCCTCCTGCTTCACACCAATAGCGGAGCACATCGGGGCAAAAATCCGCGTCATTGGGCCAACGGATGGTATCGTCCTCCAGTCGAAACTGAGCAAAATAGGATTCATTCTGAAGAGGCTCAAAGACGGTCCCCCACAGCGCTGGTTTCAGATCGATGCTCCCGACGAACCCATCTCCGAACTGAAGCTCTAATGTGTATGCCGTCAGGATACGTGCTGAGGTGATTCGGTTTGTTTCCATGGCTTTCGTTCCGACGATTAGAGGAGGGGCTTAATCTTTTCAAGGGCTTCGTGGTTTCGCGCCCGATTCCACTGCTCCAACAACTCATGCTGATGTAGCGTAGCCCATTCTACAACGAGTGCCATGGCCTTGGGCGGCAGGGAACCTCGTAATGTGCCTAGTGTGCGAATATCAATTTCAATGCGATACTCGCCATACTTGGCATGAAAGTGTGGAGGGTTGTGATCGCTCCAGTACATCTCAATGATAATTCCATAGAATTCGCTAATTCTTGGCATGAACATATTCTACGATAGACTTATTTGTTTGCCAATCTGAAACCGAAGACCGTAGTATACTTAGCGGCTGTCGGTAATATTGGAGAGCGCTAAACCGCAAGCGGCTGGGAGTTTAAGATGGCGAAGAAAAAACAAACTGACGCGGAACTGTGCTTTGAGGATGCGCTCAAGGAGCTTGAGACAGTTGTCGGCAAGCTCGAAGGGGGCAAGTTGGGACTCGAGGAATCGCTCGAACAATATGAGCAGGGCGTGCGGCATTTGAAGCAATGTTATCAACTGTTGCGGCACGCCGAGCGCAAGATTGAGCTCGTGAGCGGGCTGGACGCGGCAGGCAATGCTAAGACTGTCGCGCTGGATGAGGATGACGACCAGTCACTGGCCGCCAAGGGGGAGGCCCGTAGCCGTCGTCGAACCGTCTCGAATGAGCGTTCTAGCGCGAAACGGCCTGCGGCGAGTGAAGTGGACGATGAATCGTCGCTCTTTTAGAATGGAAGGGATGAGCATTACGACCCACCCCGCCGGCACGAGCAATTTTCGTGAGATAATCGACAGCGCTCTCAGCGCAGCAATTCGCTTTGACGACGATTGTCCCGACCGGCTCCGCGAGGCGATAGAGTACAGTTTGCTCGCGCCGGGAAAGCGATTGCGGCCGCAATTGGTGTTGATGGCCTGCGAAGTCTGTGGCGGCGGCGTTCGCGAAGCCCTGCCGGCGGCGGTGGCGGTGGAAATGATTCACGCCTATTCGCTGGTTCACGACGACCTGCCGGCGATGGACAACGACGATCTGCGGCGGGGTCGGCCCACGTGCCACAAGCAATTCGACGAAGCTACTGCGATTTTGGTGGGGGACGCCTTGCAGGCCCGCGCCTTCGAGATGATTTCGCGGATTTCACCGGCAGAATCCGCAATCCGCTGTTGCGCCGAGCTCGCCCATGCGGTTGGAGCTATTGCGCTCGTGGGCGGGCAGGCGGCTGACTTGGCGAGTGAATTCCAACAGTGTTCGCTCGCGGAGCTCGAAGCGATTCACCGCCGCAAGACCGGGGCATTGTTCCGAGTCTCCTTGCGATTAGGAGCGATCATAGGCGACGCGACGGACCAGCAACTTGCGGCGCTCGACGATTATGCCGACAACCTGGGGCTTGCGTTTCAGGTGGGCGATGATTTGCTCGACGTGTCGGGCAACGAAGGCAAGATGGGAAAACGGCTTGGCAAGGATTCAGTTCGTGGTAAGAACACCTACCCGGCGATTCTCGGCGAGATGGCGAGCCGGGAGCTCGCCGAGAAGTTGATCGAGCAGGCGTGTAACGCACTTGAGATTTTTGGCGACAAGGCCACCGCGCTGCGCGAGTTGGCGATTTTTGTGAGGCATCGAAACACATGACGCAAAAATTTCTCCCCACGATTACCGAGCCGGCCGACATGCTAAAGTTGTCTCTGCCCCAGTTGGAGCAGTTGGCCGGGGAAATACGCGAAGTGCTGTGCACTTTGATCGCCTGCCGAAGCGCACACTTCGCTTCGAATCTGGGTGTGGTCGAGTTGTGCCTCGCCCTGCACACGACGTTCGACTTCCGCCGAGACCGGTTGATTTGGGACACGGGACATCAGATTTATCCACACAAACTCGTGACGGGGCGGTACGCCGAGTTTCAAACGATTCGCACAAAGGGGGGCCTGATGGGCTACCCCAACCCGGCCGAGAGCGATTTCGATTTGTTCATGACCGGCCACGCAGGGGCGAGCCTGTCGACCGCGTTGGGACTCGCGAGCGGTGACGATTTGCTCCGCCGCGATGAAAAGCGGCACTCCGTGGCGGTGATCGGCGACGGGGCCTTTCCCTCGGGGGTCGTGTACGAAGCCATGAACAATGCCCGCCGGCAAAGCGATAAGTTGCTCGTGGTTCTCAACGACAATCGCATGTCGATCTGCCCGCGCGTCGGAGGGATGGCCGATTATCTCGACCGACTGCGGATGAATCCGATGTACACTGGATTGAAGGATGAAGTGGCGAAGATTCTGAGCCGGGTGCCATTGTTGGGCGATCCGACCGAGCGGTTCCTGGTGCAACTCAAGGAAGCGGCCAAGGCGGGTCTCAGTGGCGGGATGATGTTCGAGGATTTGGGCTTCCGCTATGTGGGACCGATTGATGGACATAATATCGGCCTCTTGCGGAAGTATTTAAAGATGGTGAGCCGGATCGATGGCCCGGTGCTGCTGCACGTTGTCACCGAAAAGGGGCACGGCTTTCAACCCGCCGCGGACGACCCGGTGCTGTTCCATGCCCCGCCGCAATTTGAAAAGCGCGACGAACGGCAGGTGACGCTCAAGAAAAGTTTGTCGCGTTCATACACGCACGTCGCGGCCGAAGCAATTGAAGCACAGTTGCAGAAGAACCCTCGCGCGACCGTGCTCACCGCGGCGATGTGCCAGGGGAACAAGCTTGAAAAAGTGCGGGATGCGTATCCCGAGCGATTCTTCGATACGGGAATCTGCGAAGCGCACACGGTGGCGTTTGCTGCGGGACAAGCCAAGGTCGGCCTGCGACCCATTGTGGATATTTACAGCACATTCCTGCAGCGCGCGTACGACCATATCTTTCAAGAAGTCGCCCTGCAGAACCTGCCGGTGACGTTCATGATGGATCGCGGGGGACTTGCCGGTCCCGACGGGCCAACGCACCACGGCGTGTTCGACCTGGGCTACTTGCGCGTGCTGCCGAACATGGTGATCATGAGCCCCGGCGATGCGACGGAACTGCCCACGATGCTTGATTTCGCGCTTGGATTTGACGGGCCGTGTGCGATTCGTTATCCCAAGGCCACCGCCACCGAGATTTTGCGTACTGCGCCTCCCATGGAACTCGGTAAGAGTGAAGTGCTTAACTGGGGCTCGGACGGGTGTTTGGTTTGCTACGGCCCGCTCCTGTCGCGCTGCTTGAAAGCGGCTGAGGTGTTGCGTGAAGAAGGGCTCGACGTGGGCGTGATCAATGCCCGCTTCCTCAAGCCGCTCGATAGCCAAGTCATTTTGAAAGCGGTTCGTGAGTGTGGCTTCGTGGTGACGCTCGAAGAAGCGGCGCTTGCTGGTGGATTCGGCAGTGCGGTGCTCGAAGCCGCCGCCGATGCGGGTCTCGATGCCAGCCGGGTACGCCGGTTAGGGATTCCCGATTTCTATGTTGAACACGGCGAGCGGGATGAACTGCTCTGTGACCTGGGGATGGATGTGGAGAGCATCGTGCGGACGTGTCGGAGGTTGGCGGGGCGTCAAGCATCGTCTTTCGTCAAATCATAGCCGCGGTCGGGAGGCTGCGGCTCGTCCTGCCGCGCAGCGGCGGCAGCGCCTAGCCGTGGGCGTGAGCCCACGGACATCAGGTAAGATGAACCAATCAGCCGCTAGCGGCGACATACTCTAACCCAGGCGCACCAATCATGGCCGGCACCTATACCAAACTTTATTATCACATCGTGTTTAGCACGAAGAATCGCCAACCCATCATCACATCCGACGTCGAAGACGAACTTCACAAATACATTTCAGGCATTGTCCGTGGAATTGATGGCTCTTGCATTGAAATCAATGGCATGCCGGACCATATCCACCTGTTGGCCATTCTGCCTCCGAAGAACGCCGTACGCCGGAGCTTGAAGGATTTAGATGGCAGGATGGATATGCCGCCTTTACGGTGAGCAAATCACAGGTAGACCCCGTCCGCAAGTACATCCGGGATCAGAAGCAGCACCACGGCCAGCGAGGTTATAAGGTGGAACTGCTGAGCCTCCTCGCGCGTCACGGTGTGGAATACGACGAGCGATACATCTGGGATTGATGTCGCCGCTGCGCGGCTATGGGAGAGTATGCATCAAATTCCGTGGGCTGCCGCCCACGGCTAAACGATGTCGCCGCTGCGCGGCTGTGGACAGTACGGCGAGCGACGATAGGTCAGCGTGTTACGAAGCAGCACGCACAGCTTGCTATCGTCGCGTTTCGCGGGTCTTGGTATGCTACAAGAATGGCTCCTTCATCACCCAATAAGAACACAGCACGACCGCGCATCTTAATGCTGGCCGATGCGGATCGTCCGGAGATTCGCAAGCGGGCTGTTGAACTCCGCTCGATGGTGGAAGAGCACGTTGAGGTGGTCGATTTGATCGACGACTTTGCGACCGACGTGGCGACGGAGAATATCGACTTCGCGATGGTGCTTGGCGGTGACGGCTCGATGTTGCGGGCCGCGCATTTGTTAGGGTATGAGCAACTTCCCATTGTAGGCGTGAATCTTGGCCGGTTGGGATTTTTGGCCGATCTGCAGCCGGAGCAACTACCCGATGTTTTGCCGCGCGTGGCGGCGGGGGAATACCGCGTGATCTCGCACTTGATGTTTGAATGCGAAGTGCTGCGGAATGGCAAAGTGATCGAGCGGGCCCTGGGGCTCAACGAAGCTTCGGTGCTAGCAGGCGGTCCGTTCGAGATTCTTGAGATCCAGCTTTACGTTGACTCTGAATTGGTAACCACTTATAGTTGCGACGGTTTGATCGTGAGCAGCCCCGTGGGTTCGACGGCTCACAACCTATCGGCGGGAGGACCGATCCTGCGTAAAGATTTGCAGGCATTCGTGATCTCACCGATTAGCCCACACACGCTCACCAATCGCCCCGTGGTCGATTCGGCCGAGCGCGTTTACGAAATGCGAGTCCCTGCTCCGCTTGAGGGAACGGCGTTGGTGGTCGACGGCAAGATTCTTTGCCAGCCGACTGCCGAGGATCGCATTCGAGTCACGCGCAGCGAGGCACAATTTCAATTGATCGAATTTACCGGCTACGGCTACTACCGTACGCTTCGCGAAAAGCTGGGTTGGGGTGGCCGACTGAAACTCGAAGAATAATTTAACTTGAAAACAAAAGAATTTCACACAGAGGCGCGGAGAACGCGGGGAAGAGAATGCAAAATGCAAAACGATCAATGCAAAATGCAAAAGGATGAGAAACCGACCTTTCTTACTTTTGCATTTTGCATTGAACATTTTGCATTTTTCATTTATTTCTTGACTCCGCGGCCTCAGCGCCTCTGCGTGGGAATCTTACCCGTATGAGTTATTAAGAAGTTTAACAGAGGTGCAAGGATGCCCCATTTCAAGACCCTTCTCGTTGGCTATTTGCTCATCGCTAGTTCGCAGTTTGCGCAGGCCGCTGAAGAACCTGCCGGTGCGAAAGTGAGGCTGGCCTACAAATTCCGCCTGGGGGAAGTGCTGCGCTACAGCGTGAAACATGCCGCGGATATAGAAAGCACCATTGAAGGGACTTCCCAACAGGCCGAGACCATCAGCGAATCGATCAAGGCCTGGAAGGTGACCGACGTGCTGCCCAACGGCGAGATTGAATTTGTACACTTGGTCGAACACATACGGATGAGCAACCGCGTCCCTAATCGGGCGGTGGCCGAGTACGACAGCGAGCGCGACAAGACTCCACCCCCAGGTTTTGAACAACCGGCTCGAGCCGTGGGCGTGCCTATGTCGCTGCTGCGGATCAAACCGAGTGGTGAGATCGTGGCGCGCGAGGAAAAGCATCCACAGCCGGAAGTGACCGACGACATGCCGATCACGTTGCGCCTGCCCGATGAGCCGATCGCGGTCGGCGAGGAGTGGGATGAAAGTTACGACGTGGCGGTCGATCAGAAAAGTGGCGCACCGCAGCAGGTGCGCACGCGGCGGGTTTGTCAGCTCGCGGCCGTGCAGAATGGCATCGCCACGCTCAACGTAGAGTACCAGGTGCTCACGCCGGTGAGTGCGTTCGTCGAATCTCAACTCGTGGAACGCATGGCCAAGGGGACAGTGCGGTTCGACATCGCCAAGGGCCGCATCGTCTCGCAGCAAATGGACGTGGATCGTCGAGTGCTGGGCTTTTCCGGCGACTCAAGCATGATGCACATTGTGTCGCGGCTCGAAGAGCGGCTGCTCAAGCCGCAAGAACGGCTAGCGATAAAGCCATGAACGGCATCGGAACGATGCAGGCTAACGATGAATCGGCATCGGAACGATGCCGGCTAACGATCAATCTTCTTCGAGCCAGGCAATCGCGGCCGCTTCGTCGGTGAATTGGCGAACATTGAAACCAGCGTTCTTGACGGCGGTGATCGCGAAGTCGTGGGAGCTGTCGTCGGCACCGACCAACACCGCGGCTTTGTTGGCGCGATCGAATTGTAGTTCTTCCAAGTCTTTGTAAGCGAGATCGTAGTTGCCCGAGATCGAGGACGTGTTCATCGCTTCGCGGACATCAACGAGGCGTGGCTTGATCCCTGTTTTCTCGGAAAACTGCTCGATCCCCAGGGCCACCTGACGAGCCACGGGCGCGGTAATCTCCTCCGTCACTCGACAGACGATAAACTTTCTTGAATGATGGACGGAGAATTCAGTACCCATGAACTTGTACCCATTCTCGAAAACCTATTCATGCTGCTCTATGGTTGAATTATATCCTCGCCGCTAAGATGCAGTTTGCCTGTAGCAGTTGGATTATCTAATCCGGGCTCACCGGCCGATGCGGTAGAGATGCGTGAAGCTGCGCAGCACGAGAGAATCCTCGACGACGGCGGGTGACGCATTAAAACCCGCTGGGAACTGCTTTTCCGCTACGAGCCGGAATTCATCTTCCGCCGAGACGATTAACACGGTTCCTTCCTTGCTGAGAAAGTAGATATTCCCATCAGAGTACAGCGGCGAGGCCCAATACTCGCCTGACTGGCGTTTGGTCCAGATCGTCGAGCCATCCAACGCGTTGAGACACGAGATTACCCCGCTGTCGTTAATCATATAGAGCCGCTCACCGATCACCAATTGCGAGGCAAAGCGCGGGACACTTTTGCCGGTGCTCCACGCCAGGTGCGTCCGCGTGACATCTCCTTTGCCGTCGGGCTTCACGGCCAAGAGGGCCATGCCGCCCCGTCCGGCACAAATGTAAA
>JBGTMM010000064.1:0-4797 GCA_041743635.1 Bythopirellula sp. | reverse complement strand
ATGGTGAAGGTTGCTACATCAGTCAAGCTTCTGCATCCAGGTTGCTGGAAAACATGTACGGAAAAACCGTAGATGATATTAAGGCATTTGGTGCTAGAGACATGCTCGAACTCTACGGCCCAAGGCTCACCCCCAATCGTCAGAAGTGCTGCCTGCTGTCGTGGAAAGTCTTGCAGGTGGCCGTGCATTCGCCGGTGGAAGGTTCTGGGAAATCATGAGCGCCTTAGCCTCCATCGACGAAGCGGCCTTGCTTCCGGCAGCGCTCCGCGAAGATTTTCCGATCCTCAACCGCGACGTGCTTGACGGCCACCCGCTTGTGTTTCTCGACAACGCGGCCAGCACCCAACGCCCTAGCCAAGTGATCGACGCCATTTCCCGCGTCTATGAACATGACTATGCGAACGTTCATCGGGGAATTCACACGCTCAGTGAACGCAGCACCGAACAATATGAAGAGGCCCGGATGCGAGTACGGCGGCTGATTAATGCCCGCGAGTCGCGGGAAATCATCTTCACGCAAGGAACCACGGCATCGATCAATCTGGTCGCCCGGAGTTGGGGCGAAACCAATCTCAAGCCTGGCGATGAAATCCTCACCACGGTCATGGAGCATCATTCCAATCTGGTGCCGTGGCAGCAAGTCGCTGGAAAGACGGGTGCCGTCTTGCGGCACGTGCCACTCATGCCGGATGGTCGGCTCGATTTAAGCGAGTACCAAAAATTGCTTAGCGAGCGGACCAAATTGGTGGCCGTGGCGAGTGTGTCGAACACCTTGGGCACGATCAATCCGATTGCCGAGATGATTCCCGCGGCTCATGCCGTCGGCGCGCTGGTGCTGGTCGATGCCGCGCAGAGCGTGCCCCATGTACCGACCGATGTCACGGCCTGGGATGTGGATTTCCTCGCGTTCAGCGGGCACAAAATGCTTGGCCCCACGGGGGTCGGCGTTCTTTTTGGCAAGGAAGCGTTGCTCGACGCGATGCCGCCGTTCTTGGGTGGCGGCAGCATGATCAACGAAGTGCGTCTTGATAGTTTCACTCCCGCCGAACTCCCCGCCAAGTTTGAAGCGGGGACTCCTCCCATCGCCCCGGCGATCGCCATGTCGGCGGCGATTGAATATCTCGAAAACATCGGGCTTGATGCGATCCATCGCCACGAACAGGTGCTCACCCAATACGCTTACGACCAGTTGAGCCAAGTCGAGGGTCTGCGCATCCTTGGCCCCGCGCCGGAATTTCGCGCGGGACTCATCAGCTTTGCGTTTGAGAAAATTCACGCCCACGAATTCGCCCAAGTGCTCAACGACCGTTTTGGGATCGCCGTGCGGGCCGGGCATCATTGCACGCAACCGCTGCACAAACTCTTGGGCCTCTCGGCCAGCACCCGGGCGAGCTTTTATCTCTACAACGGTCGCGAGGAAGTCGACCGCCTGCTCGAAGGGATTGCCGCCGTCCAGGCAATGTTCGCGCCCAAAGGCCGGCGACGGCGTTCGCCCTAGCCGGATCGCAACGCGGTCCGGGCGATTCAGGTAGATGAACGCATTCTCGGCAAATTCCCGGATCGCGTGGCGATCCGGCTAGCGCCGAAA
This sequence comes from Bythopirellula sp., assembly GCA_041743635.1. Lineage (GTDB taxonomy): Bacteria > Planctomycetota > Planctomycetia > Pirellulales > Lacipirellulaceae > Bythopirellula. Next base: position 3,209 of record JBGTMM010000064.1, on the reverse strand, counting down.
ATTTTCTGGGAACTCTTTGCCCCGCTCCCGCGTCGAAGGCTGTGGCAGGCCACTTCTCACTTCCATTGACCCACAAAAGGAGCCATACCATGACTTCGCGTCGAATACTTTGCCTCGCGCTTACTGTGCTAGCTGCGGTGAACTTCTCAACGCTGCTTCGCGCTGAACCAGTGTCAACCGATCCCGCCGCCGCGGCGACCAAGCAGATCGTCGAACAATTTGTCGCCGAGGAAAAACCGGCTCCGCAACCGGAACCCCTGCCGGTTGCCTCCGGCAACTTGCCCCCGTTCGTGCAAAAGGGAATTGCCTGGCTGATCGCTTCGCAACATAACGACGGCGGTTGGGGCGGCGGTTCACACGCCCAGCAAAATATCGTCGATCCTCAGGCGGTGCAAACCGACCCCGCCACCACGGCGTTTACCCTCCTTTCGCTCATGCGAGCTGGCCACACGCCCGTCGGGGGAGCTTACCAATCGCAAGTGAAGAAGGGCTTGGAGTATCTACTCGCCGCCGTGGAGAAAGCCTCGGCCGAGGGTCCGCTGATTACCGATATTGAAGGAACACAGCCGCAATCAAAACTTGGCCGTTATGTTGACACGGCGATGACCTCGCAATATCTGTCGCGTATCCTGCCGCTTGTGAAAGCCGATGCGGCGTTGCACCAGCGCGTGGATCAGGCCATCGACAAGTGCCTCGCCAAGTTGCAACTCTCGCAACAAGCCGACGGCAGTTGGGGTCAAGGTGGCGGTTGGGCCCCCGTGCTGCAATCGTCGCTCTCCTGTTCAGCGCTCGAGATCGCCGCCGCCAACGGCAAAAACGTCGACAAAAAAATTCTGGAAAAGGCCCGCGACTATCAAAAAGGAAACTTTGATCACGCCTCGGGAAAAGTCAGCGCATCGGCTGCCGCCGGCGTGGAGTTGTACGCCTTCAACGGTTCGCTACGCGCGAATGCCGCCGACGCTCAGGAAGCCCTCTCCCGCGTGGTGAAAGCCAAAGCAGAAGGAAAGCTGGCGGCCGATGCCCCGATGAGCGAGGATTCTCTACGTGCGTCGGGAGTGGGTGGCCCGGCCGCGCGTAAGTTGTTTGCCGCCGCCGAGCAAAACGCCGCTCAAATTGATCGCCTGGACGATGAAGCGCTCCTCGCCGGTTTCGGCAACAACGGCGGCGAGGAATATTTGAGCTATCTGATGACCAGTGAATCGCTGGTGATCGCCGGCGGCAACAAATTCCAGCAGTGGAACGGCAAGATGGCCGAGCGGCTGGAAAAAGTGCAGAATGGCGACGGCAGTTGGAGTGGCCACCACTGTATCACCAGCCCCGTGTTCTGCACCGCGGCGGTCGTGCAATGCCTCACGACGGAAAAGGACGCCGAGTTTTTGAACGCGATGGCCAAACGCACGAATACGCAGCAGTTGGCGGACGCAGGAAAATAAACCCTCGACACGCTTCACGCCCAGGGATTGCAATCCCTGGGCGTTGCATTCTCTCAAAGAGTACCCATTTATGATTCGCGCGTTTCTTGGACTATTGTTGGTTGCAATATCTGGGGTGTTGCACGCTGCTGAAACCGTGACGCCAGAGCAAGTCCTCGCCAAAGCACAAAAATATCTTTGGTCAAAGCAGCGCGACGACGGCTCCTGGCGGAGCGAGCAGTATGCGGTGATGCGATCCGGACAGGCGCTCACGCCGTTTGTGTTGCATACACTGCTAAGCGTAGGCACACCGCTCGATAGCGATCATGACGCTAGGTCGCGTCGGGCTGTCGACTTCATCATTACTCAACTTGATAAGCAAGGCGCCTTGGGAAATGCTGATCCAGATATTCTGGAGTATCCCGTTTACAGCACAGCTTACGCGGTGTTGGCCTTCAACAAATTCCAGCACTATCATCTTTTGTTGGGTCCCAGTGGCAATAAAAACATAAAGTTGATGCAAGGATTCCTGCGCAAGGCTCAGTTCACAAATAGCTCGGGCTTCAATGAGGAATTGCCTGCCTTTGGTGGCTGGGGTTTTGATAAGGCCCAGCAGCCTGGCGAGCCAGGTCACATGGATCTGGCACACACGCGTCGAGCAATTCAGGCGCTGGGTGCCGTCAACCAAACACTGAGGCGTGATGCTGACTTTCAGAACATCGCCGCGCAGACTCAACGCTTCCTCGCAGTCGTGCAAAAGCGACCCGAAACTCTCGCGGTGCAACCCGTGCCCGAGGGTGTTGAGCGCCCCACGAAAATTCCCTTTGATGGCGGGTTCTATTTCTCCCCGGTCGTGTTGCAGGCGAACAAAGGTCGACTTGAAAAAGACGGCAACTACTGGCGGAGCTATGCGACCGCCACCTGCGATGGCATTCTCGCGCTCTTGGCCGCCGGTGTGCCACAAGACGACGAGCGCGTGACCACCGCCGTGAAATGGCTCCGTGTACACACGAATCTCGATTACCCTCAAGGCATACCGACCGATTATCCCGAGCCCTGGGGCGCGGCGCTCAAGTATTATCATTTCGCCGTGCGGGCCGAGGTCTACGGCGAGCTCGATTTCTCGGACGAGGAAAAATTGGCCCTCGCGGAAAAGGTGGCGGCCCTCCAGCAAGCCGACGGCAGTTTCGTCAACTCCGAAAGCCCGCTGATGAAGGAAGATGAGCCGCTCCTGGCGACGGCCCTAGCCGTGGTGGCCCTCACGCATTGCTTGCCTTGAACGTGGGGTACCTTGCTGGCTGCCTTTGCAGGCTGGAAGCCTACACCGCAAAAGAGCCGCGGAGCTTGCTCCGCGATAATCTCCAGGCGCTAACGCTTCTGGCTCGCCTGAATCGCCGGGAACTTTCCTTTCCGCCGATTCGTGCTATAGTGGCGGCTATGTCACGCACCTCGACGCTTCGATTTCCGTTTCCTCAATCCCGCAGCAATGCCGCCGGACGCCGCCCCCTGTTCGGCGGTTCCGGCGTGGGAAGCGCGCTCAAAGCGCGGCTGCTGATCGCGCTCGCCATCGCGGCGTTTGCCTTTATCAGCTATTACGCCAAGTCCCGCGACGTGAATGAAGTCACCGGCGAGCCTGAACGCGTGGCTCTTACCGATGAGGCGGACGAAATCCAACTCGGCCTGCAAGCCAAGCCCGAGATGATCGGCATGCACGGCGGACCCTCGCGGAATGTCGCCTCCCAGCAGCAAGTGCAACAAGTCGGTTGGCGACTCCTGGAAGCCCTCGACAAGGAACTC
>JBGTMM010000063.1:0-4540 GCA_041743635.1 Bythopirellula sp. | reverse complement strand
ATCGACTCGCAAGGAACGGCCCGATTCGAGGCAATCAAGCTTGCACAACCCGGCAGCAGCAAAAGCCCTCCCGCCAGCAGCGCGGGCCAGAATCCGAAGCGAAGGTTGTGCATGGTTTTGACTCTCATTTTCCAACTTATTTCGCCGACAGATTTATCGCTTAGCGCGATCGGGATTTGGCCCAACGACGTTTTGTGCGGCGGGATTCGTGAGTTCCAGGGATTGCTGGTTCGTGATTTGCTTCTCCAACGTCTCTGGTTCCCAAAGCGGATAGGGCAAAACCGACAGGGGCTGGACGATCGCACTTTCCGCTTCGGCCATTTCAATCAGGCCCGTGAGTTCGATCTCCTGGAATTCAAGCGTTGACCCGGCCTCCGAACCGCCCTCCGATCCGCCCATTGAAGCGACTTGTTCGTCCAGCCGACTCAAAGTTTGATCAAGCTGCTCGGCCAGTTCCATCGCCAGCGGCACGGCCTGGCCGAACCAAGCCGACTTGGAACTCTCCAGTGGTTCTTCCCAGAGCATCGCCTCCGACACGTCGGGTATGATTTCATTCGGATAGATGAGATTGATTTTGGGCAAGGATTCTTCCTGGAAGTTATGCGCGTCAGGAATCTTGGTGGCTTCGATAGGCGCGGCGAGAGGTTCCACCGGCTCCGGTGTTTGGGTTGCCGGGAGATAGGGCAATTGTCCTTCGACGCAGCAATTCGCTGCACAGAAATTGGAGGCCCCCCCGACGCCGCAACCGCAATGCATCACGGGCACAAAGTAACCGTCCTGGGCACCTTGCTCGTGGCCAGCCCGCGCACCGGCGGCGAAGCCACGGTACCAAACGTCCACCTGACAGGCGCGGCTGGGGTGCGTGAGCTTCCAATATTTCTGCGGAGGCACCAACGGCGGGCAACCATCGCCTCCCGTGGCCACGCTGTAGTAGCCAGCCCGCCAACCCGCTTTGTAGTGGCAAGCCTCGGCAGGACCTAAATTGCACGGCACGGAATATTGCTGTTGCGCCTGGCGCACCATTGCGTGGACCACCAATTCGTCACAAAATTCATTCATCGCCGCACAGCCCGCGCTGCTCACCAACGCAGCGACCGAGCCGAGCTTTAATAAGAGCTTGGCCAGTCGCGCGGGGTGCCGCGAAGCAGTAGGTACGGTCGAGAATTTCATGAAGTTGCACAAACCGACGAGCTTGAGATAACCTACCCGTCATTCCAGCGAGCGATTTATCGGCCACTGGAAGCGGGGATTCCGGTGATTCATCGACCCCCTATAACCGGAGCATCCATTATTTGAGGCAAAGTCCGCATAGCCGCGTTGATCGCTAAACTCGCCCTAGTTTGCCAAGAAGGTGTTTCAAAACCGCGGAATGAACCGGACGCTAGCGCGCTCCGGCTGATAAAAACCAGCCGCAGGGCGCTAGCCCGCGGTTTTGAAACTGCTTAATTGCCAAAGTCTGGGAAAAATTGCCCGAATGGCTGCAAGCTGCCACTTGCGCATTTAATATGGGGAGAAATGCCTCTCTACTTCAAATTAACACGATGAGGCGACTGGAGCAGAACTTCGCATGTCAAACAATAAGCAAGTCGTGATTGTCACCGGCGGTGCCGGGTTTATTGGTAGCTGCCTCGTGCGGCAATTGGTGGCGCGCGGCGAGCAGCACGTCGTCACCGTCGACAAGTTGACCTATGCTGGCAACTTGGATTCCCTGGCCGATGCGCTCACTGCCCCGCACCATGAATTCGTCGAAGCGGATATCTGTGACGAAGAGGCGATCGCGCAGATTCTGGCCAAGTATCGGCCCGTGCAGGTTTATCACTTGGCCGCCGAATCTCATGTGGACCGTTCCATCGATGGCCCCGACACATTCTTGCAGACCAACGTCGTAGGAACCTTCGCGCTGTTGCAGCAAGTGCGGGCCTACTGGAATGATTTAGAGGCACCTGAGCGCGACGCATTTCGCATGTTGCACATTTCCACCGACGAGGTTTTTGGCTCGTTGGGCCCCGAGGGTTTCTTCACCGAGGATTCCCCCTACTCGCCGCGCTCACCGTACTCGGCCTCCAAAGCGGCGTCCGACCATTTTGTGCGAGCTTTTTTTCACACGTATGGTTTGCCGCTGCTTGTGACCAATTGTTCGAATAATTATGGTCCGTATCAGTTTCCCGAAAAGTTGATTCCGCTGATGATCTTGAACACGTTGGAAGGCAAGCCGCTCCCTGTTTATGGCGATGGCAGCAATGTCCGCGATTGGCTGTTTGTGGAAGACCACTGCCGGGCGCTGCAGATGGTCATGGAGCGAGGAATTCCTGGTGAGACGTATAACATCGGCGGGAACTGCGAACGCACCAACATGGAAGTCGTCAACGCGATTTGCGCAGGCGTCGACCGCTTGCGGCCCGAGCTGCCGCATAGTCCGTGCTCAAGTCTGATCTCGTTTGTCCGCGACCGCCCTGGGCACGATCACCGTTACGCCATCGACTCGAGCAAAATTCAAAACGCCTTGGGCTGGCAGCCAGAGTTCGATTTTGAATCCGGCCTGGCGAAAACCATCAAGTGGTATCTGGATAACCCGACGTGGATCTCCCGCGTGACTTCGGGCACATACCAACGCGAACGGTTGGGCGTGTTGTCGGGTGTGAGCGAAATATGAACCAAACGAATCTTTGCCAACGCGGAATGATCCTTGCCGGGGGCACGGGCAGCCGTTTGCACCCGCTGACGTTGGTCACCAGCAAGCAACTCTTGCCAGTATATGACAAACCGATGGTGCACTATCCGCTCGCCACGCTCATGCTGGCGGGGATTCAAGACGTGTTGCTCATTACCACGCCGCACGACATCGACAACTTTCGCAAGTTGCTGGGTGACGGCAGCCAACTGGGCATCAAGATTCGATACGCCGTGCAGCCCAAGCCGGGGGGGTTGGCGCAAGCATTTTTGGTGGGCGAAGAGTTCATCGACGGCGCGCGGGTCGCGCTCGTGTTGGGCGACAACATTTTCTATGGCCAAGGTTTTCAAGCCATGCTCAACCGCGCCTCAACGCGGGAAGAGGGGGCCACGATCTTTGGCTATCCGGTGAAAGACCCCCGCCAATACGGCGTCGTCGAGCTCGACGATCAGGGTCTCGCGCTCTCGATTGAAGAAAAACCGGCCGAACCGAAATCCCGTTTTGCCGTCCCCGGCCTCTATTTCTATGACCGCGAGGTGGTGGCCATTGCCAAGGCCCTCAAGCCCTCGGCCCGAGGCGAGTTGGAGATCACCGACTTAAACCGCGTGTACATGGAGCGCGGCAAGCTGCACGTGGAATGTCTGTCGCGCGGCTTTGCCTGGCTCGACACGGGCACGCCCGACTCGCTGATCGAAGCGGCGAGCTTCGTGCAAACCGTCGAAAAGCGACAAGGCCTCAAGATTTGTTGCCTGGAGGAAATCGCCTACCGCAAAGGTTTTATTACCGCCACGGACCTGGCGGAGTTGGCGACGCTGTTTTCCGGCGACTACGGGGCCTATCTGCGGATGGTGCTGGAGGAATGACGAATCGTAAAAAATCTCCGCCGCGCTACTTGCGTGGGGAGGGGAACGCATTTTGATGCCTATTGATTTTGACGATCATCGCTAGGAGGGCTAACATTACTACATGGCGATTCGCAATCGATATTTTCTCGAAGCCATCGAACCAACTCGGACGCTCCTGTATGCGGCTTGAGGCGAAAAAATGTTTGGAGGACGTTCGCCAGGCCGCCGAGCTGATCTTGCAATTCACGGCCGGCAGATCGTTTGTGAATTACGATGGCGATGCACTCTTGCGCAGCGCCGTTGAGCGCCAGTTCGAGATCATCGGCGAAGCGGTCAATCGCTTATCGAAGATCGATCACGTGATCGTCGAGGGGCTACCCGACGCGCCGCGGATCGTCGCCTTTCGCAATATCTTGATTCAATATTAATGCAGACCTCAATAAAATGCTGCCAAGGCGGTTACCCGTCTTTCGACAAATTCCCGCAGACGGGCATATTTTGCTTGCTATTTCCACGCCGGCATCGCCCGGAGGGCGCTCGAAAGTTGCCAGGGATTTCAATCCCTGGAATTGAAGTTCCCAACTGTTTCCTCGCCCGGAGGGCGAACGAAAGCAGCGCGAACTGCCGGACTTCGCCCGCCCTCCGGGCGGCGGAGAACGGCAGGCAACGCTTTCCAGGGGCTCGAAGCCCCTGGCAACGGACGTGCGCCCTCCGGGCGAGGACATGCAAAGAACATCTCAGAGACGACCGCTCAAGGTATAACCACTAACAATCTCTTCGAGGAAACGCTAATGAAACGCTCCATCATCTCGCTCCTCTCCCGCATTTTGGCTGTGGGATACTCGCCTTGTCCGCCCCGTCGTGGCGACGTACGGTCGCTGACTCTGATCTCGGCCGCAGCCATCGTCTCGTTCTGCTTCATTGGGATGGCTCACGCGGCGCCGATCCTCGTGGCCCTCTCCGGCAACGCCGCCCCGGCCGGCGGCAACTACAGCAGCTTCATCGCCCCCGTGCTGAACGGGGC
>JBGTMM010000062.1:0-10925 GCA_041743635.1 Bythopirellula sp. | reverse complement strand
TGAGTCCAATACTAGCAAGCGTGTCGTCGAAATGACAGCGCGAGGAGCATCGGTTTGAAAAATCCCCCTCCCTCGCGGGAGGGGCTAGGGGAGGGGGATTTGCAATTCGCACTGCTTCATTCAGAACCTCATTCAAGGCCGCATCAATGTCGGCGGTGGTGAACTGTGTTTCTGCCGACGGATCGAGTTCAAAAGTGCGGCGGAGCTTGCCGGAGCGGTCGTAAAGCTTGTAGTGCGGGAGGGCCCCGCCGGTAATTTCAAAATCCTCCATCGACTGAGTCCCGCCGCCCTCTCGGCTCAGGAAATGCGTCTGTCGAGCATCGCCTCCTTTGGCCGTTAAGACTTTGGCCACCTGCGCCTTCTTGCTGGGGTCGTCAAAGCTGAGCGTGATGACCGCCAATTTGTCGTGTCGCTTGGCGAGTTCCAGGCTATGCGGAAGTTGCGCGAGACATGGCAGGCACCATGTCGCCCAGCAATCCACGAGCACCACTTTCCCTCGCAGCGAAACAAGGGCCGCGTCGTACTCCGCCCTGTCGACAATTGTGACTACGACGGAGGGTCTCTCGACGCGGCCCTGTGGCTCGAGGCTGGCGCTATTGGGTTCGTTGCTCGAACAACCTGCGATACTTGCAAGAACAAGTGCGAGTGCTATCAATCCCCTGGTCCGATCATTCATACTCAATGCCGCAACCAACCGGCTTCGTGGCCTCGGTCTCGGGTTTTTTGCCAGCGAGTACGCTGTCGATGGCGTCACGCAAGTAATGCTTCTCGACTTTGGCTACTTCCATTTGATCGTCGATCGCACCGGCATAAGCCAACTTTTGTTCTCCGTCCAACAAAAAAGCATGGGGCGTAACGCTTGCGCCAAAGGAGCGGCCGATTTCTTGCGAGGGGTCGTACAGATAAGCGAACTTGTATCCTTTTTCCTCGGCCCGCTGTTTCATCGCCGGCAGCTTATCCGCTTCAATGTTGTTCACATTAATCGCCACCAACTCGACCCCTTTGTCTTTGTAGTCGGCGGCTAATTTCACAATGCGATCTTCATAGGCTTGCGCAACGGGACAGTGATTGCAAGTAAAGATGACGACCACCGCCTTCGCGTCAGCTAGATCAGCAAGGCTATGTTTTTGGTCGTCAATGCCCTCCAAATCTTTCCACTGGGGAGCGGCGTCGCCGACGGCCAAGGGCTTGGCTTCCACCGCGGCGTAGGCCCGAACCTCAGCAATTGCCAACAAGGCAGTGATAGCAAAGATGCTTAACAAGAATTTCACGCGTGAATCCTCCAATGAAATGAAAATTGAGAGCCAGAGCGCAGGCTAGGGCCTAATTTCCCATTTCTCGGCTATACGCCTCAGTTCACGGGATGGTTCGCGAGAAGTATGTAGAATTTTTTTTGAGGTCATGTTCTTAGATCGTGCCTAAACATACCGACAATGGAAATGTCCATCTCGTTCCACCGAAGCGATAGCAAGAACCCTTTGCCGCAATCTCGCTATTTCGCTGTCTGCCGCGTAAAATTAAAGCACTCGTCACGCCGGACACTTGTCGTACAATTCGTTGATATTTTTTACCTTCTACTAAATCGGGCTATTCCGGCTCCCTTAGACCCATGGCCCAGGTAAAAACCATGTCCCCCGCTGAGACTCTGCCCATCAGGATCGCTTTGGCCGAGGATGAGCCAGCCAGTCGCAACATTTTGGTGCGCCTATTGGTGGCCCTGGGCCACGAGGTGATCCACGCCGCAGCCAACGGTGCCGAGTTGATTGATGTGTGCGTCGTGGGTGAAGTGGACCTCGTGTTCGTCGATTTGGACATGCCCGTCATGGACGGCCTGGCCACTGCGGAATTCATGTCGAGCAAAGGGATTCCGGTGATTCTTATTTCTGGGCACCCCGATGCACTTCAACTCGTGCTGGAACACGAACCCGTGGCTGCCTGCGTTCGCAAACCGGCTAGCTTGCAAACTCTGAGAAAAGCAATCGCCCAAGCGCTCTCCAGTCGGCCTTAGGATCGCGAAACTCTGCGCCGAAGATGTTCATTGTTGATTGTATTGGTAACTTTTGGTCTTCGCGCCGACGATCACGCGGTGCCGGTCGATGACCTGCGATTGCAAGCGGCGCGCGACTTGTGGTCGTCTGCGGGCGAGATTTGCGTTCTCATAGGGATCAGTCTCGATGTCGTAAAGCTGAGGGTGGCTGCCGTCCTCGTCGACGAGCAGTTTCCATTTTCCCTCGCGGATCGCAAGGTCGGGAAGATTCTGGCCATGGATTTCGCCCCGATCAGGCGGGCGATTCCAATAGAGCGGCGTGTCGCGGGTTTGTTGCCGAGCGCCGATGAGCGAGGCAGTCAAATCTTCGCCATCCAGCTCGACGCCAGCGGGAACTTCCGCGCCAGCAAGTTTGATGAACGACGCAACTACGTCGATCGACGACAAGACCGTGGTCGCGTTCGTCGTCCCGGCCGCAGCTCTTGGGATGATGCTCGGCCCCCACGCGATGAACGGCTCGCGAATGCCTCCTTCGTAGAGTGTGCCCTTTGAGCCTTTGAGATCGCCCGCCGACCCCGCGCCGGGTTCGTGCCCGTTGTCGCTCGTGACAATGATCAGGGTATTATCACTCAGCGAGTCGTTCGCGCGAATGAAGTCGAAGAGTCGGCCCAAGGCTTGATCCATATTTTCGAGCACGCCGAGGTAAAGTTCGCGTTTGCCGCCATCACCGCGTAGCGCCAGCGGTGGAACAAGCGGCGTATGCACGTCGTCGGGCCAGAGATTGATATAAAATGGCTGGCCAGACTTCTCGCTCTCCTTGATAAACTTAGTCGCGCGGTCGACAAAGCGGGCCGTGATTTTGGACCGATCGACCCATTCCACCTCGCCCCGGCCGAGTTGTGCGCTGTCGACTCCCAATGGATATTTTTTGGGGCCCGAGCCGTTGTCATGGTTGAGCAGTGGGAGCACACGGTCTCCGAGCCCCTCGAATTGCGTGAGCGATTCGTCGAAACCATATTCGGTGATGAGCGGAGCATCACCCACGTCGCGTCCCCCGCCGAGGTGCCATTTACCAAAATGCGCCGTGGCGTAGCCCGCTTCGTGCAGTATCCGAGCCAAACTCGGTGCCACGGGATCGAGCCAATCTCGGATTCCTCGTCGCGAATTTTCTCGCCGCGCGGCAATGAAAGATGTGATGCCGGATCGCGCCGGGTACTGTCCCGTGACCCAAGCGGCGCGAGACGGCGAGCAGATGGGGGCGTTCGAGTAGAACTGCGTGAAGCGCAAGCCTTCGTCGCACAGGGAATCGATGTTGGGCGTGCGCGGTGCTTCATCCTGAAAATAGGGGAAATCGGCATAGCCCGCGTCATCCACGAGGATCAAAATGATGTTGGGCTGGCGCGTTGCTTCGGCGGCAATACCGGGCAATGCAGCCGCGGCGACTCCGATGGCCAGCAATAATGCCAGACCCATTCGTTTCGCCATCAATATGCCAACATTAGACATAACGTGAACTCAAATACCATCGGTCTACAATATAATAAAGAATATAATAAAGCTGCTCCGGCAAGACCTCGAGCGCTTGTGCACGCAATTGCGGGGTCACCAGCAACGACTCCGTTTAATGTCTTGTCATGCGATATACAATTGAAAGAATCGTCAAGCTTTGCCACGCCGCCGGTTGACAATGCCTAGAATTCCAAGCTAATATGCAATGAAAGCGCTGTCAGGTTCGATACGCAGTGGTGGCCCATGGTACGGATTGCCAAAGGAGATGAATGTGCCGGTTTCCATCGAAGACGTCGCAGAGCGGGCCAATGTTTCGATCAGCACCGTTTCCCGCGTGCTGAATCGTCGCAATATCGTCAACGACAAGACGCGCAAACGCGTCGAGCTAGCCATTCAGGAACTCAATTACCGCCCCAATGTGTTCGCCCGGGGCTTGATGCTCCAGCAGAGCAATATCTTGGGCTTGGTGCTGCCCGACCTGCATGGTGAGTTTTATTCCGAAATCATTCGCGGCGCGAATCTCAAAGCTCACGAACTCGGCTATCAATTAATGGTTTCCTCCGCCGGAGGGGATCGCGACGGCAACACGGTGCTCTCGGCCGTTTCCAGTCATGGGCTCGTCGACGGTATCGTGGTGATGGTTTCCGATATCGACTCCAAGACGAAAAACACCTTGGACAAGGTGATGATTCCCTTCGTCGTGCTTGACGGTCAAGTCGAGGGCATCAAGCACGATAGCGTCGTCATCGATCAGCGGCATGGCACCGAGGCGATGGTCAAGCACCTCATCCAGGATTGCGGAGCCCAGCGGATCGTGTTTGTGGGAGGTTTGAAAACCAACATCGACACCATTGATCGCCTGGAAGCCTACAAAGACGTGATGCAACGGGCGTCGCTCCCAGTGAGCCATGACGACATTTACCATCTCGACTTTAGCTACGAAAAAGCCTTTCTCTTAGCGTGCAACCTGGTGGAAGATTGGGCCGAGACCCAGGCGTTTGTCTTCGCGGCCAACGATGAAATGGCGGCCGGCATCATCGACGCTGCCATCGAGAAAGGCATTGCCGTCCCCGACCAATTGCGCGTGGTTGGTTTTGACGACACGCGGATCGCGCAAATGACACGGCCGCGACTCACCACGGTGCATGTGCCGATGGCGAGCATGGGGGCCTTGGCGGTGGAAGTGCTCTGCCAACGGCTCAAGGATCCAGAGCGTCCCCCCACGAAACTCACGTTGCAATCCGACTTGGTGGTGCGCGAGTCTTGTGGAACAACGCAAGCAGAATCGGTTTGATTGGACGGCTTGCCGTCGGTTAGAACTCACTCGACTTTTCTTTTATTCTTACGGCCGCAATTTTTCCCTGGAAGAGTATGCCAAGCGAGCAGCCAGCGCCAAGTTCGGCGGATCGTGTTCCCTGGAATCAACTCATCGCCTACGGCATGGGGGGCCTGATTCCCATTGCGTTATTTAATATTGCCGGGCAGCTCATCGGACTCCTCGGCAATATATCGCTTGGCCTGAGCGCGTTCCTGCTGGGAACAATTTTAATTATTCCGCGGCTCTGGGACGCGGTTTCGGACCCCATCATTGGGCACTTTTCCGATAACGTGCAGACGCCCTGGGGCCGCCGCCGCCCATTTATTCTCATTGGTGGCATCGCCGTGGCGCTCAGCTTCGTGGCCATGTGGTGGTTGCCCCGCGGCGAGTGGATTCGCGAAATCTTTGTCAGCGATTCGGCATACAACTGGTTTCAACTCGTGTTCATCCTCGTGGGATTGCTGGTCTTTTTTACGGCCTGCAATCTGTTTGAAATTCCTCACGGCGCGCTCGGCATGGAAATGTCGAAGGATTACCACGAGCGCACCCGCCTGTTCAGCGCCAAAAGTTTCCTGGGAAATCTTTTTGCCCTGGGAACCCCGTGGCTCATATTTCTGGCGGGGCTGGAGTTTTTTCGCGGACCCTCGGGCGATCTCATCGATGGCATGCGTTATGTGTCGCTTCTAATCGCGGTCATCTTGATTCCCTTGAGTTACTGGTGGTTTCTGACTCTCAAAGAACCAAATGCTCCTACGGCCCAAGAGCGGCCCAAGACCGCCTTCTGGGCCGATATGGCCACGGCCGTCGCCAATCGACCGTTTATTTATTTAGTCCTGACCATTTTCACGCTCGCGATGGGTTTCAATTTTGTCGGGAACTTCAACAACTACATCACGATTTTTTATCTTTATGGCGGCGACACCGTCGCGGCAAGTTCGCTGCTTGGCATCGCCGGCACGACTTGGGCCATCACCGGACTCGTGGCTGTTTTCCCCCTCAATTGGATTAGCAAGCGCATCGGCAAGAAGTGGACCCTGTTACTCGCCATCGGCCTGATGTGTGCCGCACAGCTTTCCAAAATTGTCTGCTACGACCCCGCGCACCCTTATTTGGTGCTCATTCCCACAATGCTGCTTTCGGCGGGGATGTTGATGTTTTTCACCCTGGGCGCGTCGATGGTAGGTGACGTCTGTGATGAGGATGAGCTCAACACCGGTAGCCGCCGCGAGGGGACTTACTATTCGGTGTTTTGGTGGTTCATCAAGATGGGAAGCGCGTTTGCGAGTTTTGTCACGGGTGCCCTGCTGGTTTATACCCACTTCGATGAGAAACAAAATGTGCTCGTCGAATCACTGGTCGGCAACGTGGCCGCCATTGGCCAGGTGAGCGAGCGCTGGCAAGCCGAGAACATCTCGGCGGCGGTCCGCAAAGATGAGTTGGGTCGAGAAATTCAGAAACTTGTCGACAAAGCGGGGAAAACGCGGACGCATTTTGACAACAAGATCGAGGAATATCCCCCGCTGGCCGATCATGCCCGACAATTGCGAGATCAAGTGGACCAATTGAAGAATCAACTCGCCAAAATCGCCGCCGAGAGTGATCAACTCGCCGAGTCTCCTGGCGAGCTTGAGAGCGAGATCAGAGACCTTTCCCAATCAGCCATGCAATTGAAGACTCAAGCCCCCGCGACGCTCTATCGCTTACGTTACGTCGAGATAGGCCTGCCACTTGTGCTGAGCCTCATTTCCATCTACTTCTGCCTGCGTTATCCACTCACAGAAGAACGCTGCCATGAAATCAAGCGAGAATTGGAACGGCGGCACGCCGCTGAGGCAAAGGTGACATGATTCGGCTTTCAACGAGTGGGTTGCAACTGCAGCGTTGTCGTTACGGGAAAGTGATCCGAAGGAAAGCGGCCGTTGCGTTCGGTTCTCACAATGTCCGCTTTCAAGACTTGCCAATTTTGGTTAATCAAGATCGCATCGATCTTGTCGCTGGTGGGCTTGCTGGTGAACCCATGAAAAGTTCCGGCGTGGACCTGATCGGGATACAAATCAACAAAGCTGTCACGCAGACCAACCGTCGTCAGCGGCTCGCGCGCGGAATCGAGCGGCCCCACGTTAAAATCGCCCATGACGATCACCGGTTCGTTGGCATCAATTTTTTCCAACTTTTCAGCAATCAACGCCCCACTCTTCAGCCGCGACGGTTGCGATTGGTGGTCCCAATGCGTGTTGTAAACTCGGAGTACTCTATTATTGGTGCGATCAAGCAGTCGAGCCCAGGTGCAAACTCGCGTGATTTCGTTTCCCCACGTTTTCGAGGCGCGAACCGTGGAGGTATCGGATAACCAAAATGTTTCCGCCTGCAGCACGTCGAACCTCGTCCGATCATAAACGAGCGGTGAATACTCGCCCGCACCGTCCGCTTCACGCCCCACTCCTACCGCCGCGTAGTTGGGAAATTTCCGCAGGATTTCGTCGAGTTGTTCCCGCAGCGCTTCCTGCATTCCCAAGATTTCCGGCTTGTACGCACGCAAGACGTCAAACACCAACTCCTTGCGGTGGGGCCAGGAATTCTCGCCGTCGGGGGCCGTGCCGAAGCGAATGTTGAATGTCATCACGCGCACCACCACATCACCCGCAGCGCGAATTTGCGTGATTAGACCTTGTGCCACTATCACACCAATGAACAGAATCACCTTGAGCGAAATTATAGTCATGAGTAGTTTCTCCCGGATTACAGGCTAAGAGATACGTGATGGTTGAGCAAGAATCAAGATTCCCGCCAGGTTTTACGTGGGGCGTCGCCACCTCGGCATTTCAGATTGAAGGGGCCGCCGACGAAGGTTGCAAAGGCCCGAGCGTGTGGGACAACTTTTGCACGGTTCCTCACAAAGTCCGCGGCGGTGATACGGGGGCGGTGACATGCGACCACTACCACCGCTATCGCGAAGACGTCGGTTTAATGACCGAGTTACAGATTTCCGCGTATCGCTTCTCGATTTCTTGGCCCCGCGTGTTGCCCGAGGGGACCGGCAATCTAAATCCGGCGGGGCTCGATTTCTACGATACGCTCGTCGATGAACTTCTCGCCCAGGGAATCGAACCTTGGGTCACGCTGTTTCACTGGGACTATCCCCAGCGTTTGCAAGAACAAGGGGGCTGGCTCAACCCGGCGAGCCCCGAGTGGTTTGCCGACTATGTGCGGATCGTCGTCGAACGACTTTCCGACCGTGTGCGGCATTGGTTCACGATCAACGAGCCGCAGTGCTTCATCCGGTTTGGACATGGCGATGCCACGAACGCACCGGGCTTGGTGTTGTCGCTGGCCGACCGTTTGTTGGCCAGCCACCATGTGATGCTCGCGCATGGTCGCGCTGTGGAAACGATCCGCGAATGTTGCCAGCAACAGGCACTCGTGGGTTGGGCCCCCGTGGGAGTTGCCGCCGTGCCGGCCACCGCGAGTGCCGCCGACATGGCCGCCGCCAACACGGCGATGGCCGAGGTTCCCGACATCTTGTGGACCAACACCTGGTTCAACGACCCCGTGTTCTTCGGCACCTACCCCGAGTCCGCCGAGCGAGCCTTTGGTGCCGCGATGCCGCGCTACACGGCCGACGAAATGCGCACCATCGCCCAGCCAGTCGATTTTCTCGGACTCAACATCTACACCGGCACTGTCGTCAAGGCCGATGGCGCGAATGGCTACCGGGCATTACCTTTTCCGGCCACGGGCATGCGCTCCGCCTTCGATTGGCCAATCATCCCCGAGACGCTTTATTGGTGCCCCAAGTTTCACGCGGAGCGCTACAAAGTTCCCCTCTACATCACCGAGAACGGCATGGCAAACATCGACTGGGTCGATCTCGACGGCCAGGTACGCGACCCCCAGCGCATCGACTATCTGAGGCGGTACCTCATGCAAGTCCGCCGCGCGATCAAGGATGGCGTTGATCTCCGCGGCTACTTTCTCTGGTCACTGCTCGACAATTTCGAATGGAGCGAGGGTTTCAGCAAGCGATTTGGCTTGGTCCACGTCGATTTCGCCACGCAACAGCGCACGATCAAAGACTCGGCCTATTGGTACCGCGATCTCATCCGCGCTTACGGGGCATCGCTCAACATACCAAAATAAGAATTTTTAACCGCTGATGGACGCTGATAAACGCTAAAAAAAGTATTATCAGCGTTTATCAGCGTCCATCAGCGGTTCCTTTTTCTGTTCTGTCTATGGCCGAAGTTCTCAGTTCTGTCCTGCCGATTTTCCTGCTCATCCTGTTGGGTTGGTTGTTCAAGCGCAGCTCGCTCCTGGAGGAATATGGCTGGACCGCTCTCGAGCGGCTCACCTATTTTGTGCTGTTTCCTTGTCTATTGGCCACGACCTTGGCCGAGGCGGAGTTCAGCGATTTGCCCATTCAGGGAATCGCCGGGGCCATCATCGGGGCGATTGTGATTGTGAGCGTGCTGCTACTCGTGATGCGACGATTCTTTTTGGCCGATGGCCCGCGTTTCACCAGCGTCTACCAAGGCAGCGTCCGCATGAACACCTACATCGGCCTCTCGATTGCCGAGCGCTTTTATGCCGAAGCGGGCCTCACGGCCGCAGCCCTCGCGATTGCGATCATCGTGCCGCTGGTGAACGTCGCTTGCGTGCTGATGCTTGCCTGGTTTGGAAATACTGCTGGCAAAGCGGCTGGCCGAGGTTGGCAAGGTGTGCTCGACGCCTGCTTTAAGAACCCGCTGATCATCGGCTCATTAATCGGACTGGGTCTCAACATTAGCGGTCTGGGGCTGCCGCCACTCTTGGGCCCGATGGCCCAAATACTCACCGAAGCCGCGTTGCCGTTGGGTCTGTTATCCGTCGGCGGGGCACTTCATTTTAGTGCCGTCCTGCAATCGCGTGCGGTAGTGTTGGTCACGTCGGCGATCAAACTTTTGGTGCTGCCGCTGTTCACGTGGGGACTGCTGCAATTGTTCAACGTGCAGGGCGTGGAAGCCGATGTCGCCATCCTCTTCAACGCCCTCCCCACGGCCACGAGTTCTTACATTCTGGCCAGCCAATTCGGCGGCGATGCGAAGTTGATGGCCAGCATCATCTCGGTGGAAACCCTGCTGTCGATGATCAGCCTGTCCGCGGTGCTCGCCTTTCTGACGTAGGTGGTTTCAATTCGGTATTCGTCATGCGATTCAATCCGCTAGCGCGAACCAGCGAGAAGCCCTGCCTGAGTCAGAACTGGCTTATTGCAGCCAGTTGTCAAGCTTGAGGCCTTCGACAAATGCGAAGTGGGCGTCAGCCGTGAGCAGAGTCAGCCCGTTGGCTCTAGCCACGGCAGCGATTTGAACGTCCACATCGGGGATCGGTCGGCCAATTCGCCGCAAAGCGCTCTTGATTCGACCAAACTCAATTGCGGCGCCTGCATCGTATTCATGATGGTCGAATGTTTCGAGAAACCGCAGCAAGTCTCGCTCATTTTCTTCGACCCGAGAACTGTTGAAGACCATGAACCATAATTCGCCAATCGATGGCTGGCAGAGTAGGAAAGAGTCGTCTCCCGTGGCAGATCCAACCTTGGCTTGGAGCTGGGCCAACTTTCGAAACAGCCCGCTGGCGTGATTGGTGTCGAGCAAGTAAAGCATCAGAGAGAGGTGTTAGCGCCGGATTTAAGTTGTGTTTGAACTTCAGCCCATTTATCCCGGCGTAAATCTTCGAGCAAGCGATCGACTTCTTCAGGAGGACCGTGCCAGTGCGCGTCACAACTCAGAATCGCCGCCGGCGTCCCAGGCTTGGGCTGTTTGACGGGTTGAACGGTAACAAGCGTACCGTCTTCAGGCCGATTCGGGCCTTCCATTTCCACGACGCCGTTTTTAACTTGCCCGCGATAGGTCATGATAACTGCAATTATAGCATGCATTAGCGATTTCGTGAAGCGGCGTCTGTATCAGCGCGCAAGCTGTCATCGGTCTAGAGCGTGGCGGCTCTGCGTCGCGAACAACCTCAATGGTTTTCGCGTCGCAAGTATCCCCTAGCAAAGCAGGCTGCTGCTCGCGTTTCTGATGCAAATGACTCAACCACGCAGCCATCGCGATCCCTAGCCGGATCGCCACGCGA
>JBGTMM010000061.1:0-3602 GCA_041743635.1 Bythopirellula sp. | reverse complement strand
CAAAGCGCTTTGCATGATGTCGGTGTTGATCAACACCCACCTGCTGCAAGCCGCGCTCTCCGCCAAGGCCGAGCGATTTTTCTATGCCAGTAGCGCGTGCGTTTACAACGCCGACAAGCAAAAGTCGGAAGACGTTATCCCGCTCAGGGAAGCCGACGCCTATCCCGCGATGCCCGAGGACGGCTACGGTTGGGAGAAACTTTTTTCCGAGCGGATGTGCCGCCACTTCCGCGAAGACTTCGGGCTTTATACCCGCGTGGCCCGCTTCCACAATGTGTACGGCCCGTTCGGCACTTGGGAAGGTGGCCGCGAGAAGGCTCCCGCCGCCACGTGCCGCAAGGTGATTCACGCCAAGGAAAACGGCGAGAAGGAACTGGAAATCTGGGGCGACGGCAAGCAAACCCGCAGCTTTATGTACATCGACGACTGCATTAAAGGAATTCTGGCGATCACCGACAGCGACATTCTCGAGCCGATCAATCTCGGTTCCGATGAGCTCACGACCATCGAAGGTTTGTACGACATGGTCGAGGACATCGCGGGGATCAAGCTCAAACACAATCACAACCTCAAAGCGCCCAAGGGCGTCAACGGTCGCAACAGCGACAACACCAAGATCACCGAGTACCTGGGTTGGGCTCCAGGAGTGCGCCTGCGTGACGGGATGCAGAAAACCTACGACTGGATCTACGGCGAGTACATGAAGAAACACGCCACGCAGCCGGCGTAGTGTGATTTCAGGTATTTATCGCGAAACCGCAAGCGACAATCACTTGCGGTTTCGCGTATCTAAAGTCAACTCTTCTTGGTCTCTTCCGCCGCGTGGTCGTGCGGTTTTTGCGCCGCTTTCTTAGCTTCGGCGTCAGCCTCGATCACGCCCGCGGGACCGATCAGCTTGATCGGCAAAATACCCGACGCTTCCGTGGCGGCCCATAGGGCCTTGGGATCCAGTTTTTTATTCTGTTGCGGGGTGACAATGGCCACATCGATCTTGATGTCGGAACGGACCTTCACGACCCCCTTCACCCCGTAGAGCTTGCGGGCGACCTTTTTCGCGCAGTTGCCACAGTGCATGTCGCCGACGAAGATGGCCGTCTCTCCCTCACGCAACTTCAAGGCTTTTTTCACCGTGGGGAGGTCGGTCACTTCGGAAAGAGGTAGTTGTTCTTCGGCAATCGCCGGAAGAGCACAGATGCACAGAAGAAGCGCGAGCGGCAAAGTGAAACGGAGAATAAATTGCATGTTCGATCCCTTTTGTGAGATAAATTAAAAATTCCGCGAAGCGCCGGGACTTGTCCCGCACTAAATCGCCGCAAGCGGCGGCGCATCATAAATCATTTACGCACGTAAACGCCGGTAGCTTTTACGACCAACATTCCCCCCTCAACAACTTGGGCGGTGCCCTGCACCACGACGGTATCATT
Organism: Bythopirellula sp.; assembly: GCA_041743635.1. GTDB lineage: Bacteria > Planctomycetota > Planctomycetia > Pirellulales > Lacipirellulaceae > Bythopirellula. The sequence goes on along the minus strand of JBGTMM010000061.1, from coordinate 2,178 downwards.
CTCTTTCACGTCAAACAATTCGCGGACATCGACGGGCAGCGGCTTGCCGTTCTCGTCAACCAAGCGGACCATCGCAAAGAGTTCGGAATTCTCCTCGGCATGGGCGGCACAAAAGGCACATTCCTCGCCGGGGGCGTGGGCGTGCCCTTCCTCGGCATGTTCCGCGACGGCTTGCGGATCGGCTAGAAAGAAAATCGCGTACCTCGAAGCGAAGGGAAACTCCGGTTGGGTTTCTTCCCAAGGATTGGCCAGCCCGCCAACTTGGCCGACCATGGCCACTTCCTTGGCTTCAGTGGGGTATTCGTGATCATGATGTTCGTGGTCGTGGGCCGCGTGGTCATGGTCGGCATGTTCATCTTCACTGTGTTCGTGCTCTTCACCTTCTTCGTGGGCATGTGCTTCTTCGCCATCATGTTCTTCGCCGGTATGCCCCAACAAGACTTCGCGGACTTCGAACACGGTCTGCACGGCATCGGGTTCCGCGGCAAGGGTGAACTTCTCCTTGTGCTTGGCGAGCAAAGCGGGGTCGAGAGTCGACTTGGTGCAACCCACTTGTCCGACGAATACCGCCGAAAACGTGAACATGAATAACAACACGGCGCGACGGAACATGATGACCTCGAAAGAGGGTGAATGGCAGAACTGGGAAGATGCGGGGAACTAGGCAGCCTTGCGTGCTGACTGCCGGCTCTTGGGATCAAAAAGACTCGTTTTAGGGGATTTCGTCAACACCGGTCGTGAGACCGCCGGCTCGCGCCGGCGGCTATTTTCGTGAATTCGTTACGCCTTAAGCTGCCCTTGGGTTCAGATTTTTTCTTTCCAGGCGGGCAAGATCGCCTCGCCTAAGGCGAAACTCTCCTTGGTGGCCCCCAACGTGGGCCGTGAAAAACAGTTCTGGAGGGCGATGGCCATGATTAAAAAACTTGTGTTTGGGGTACTGATTTTCGGTTTGTTGGGCGGCATGGTGCTGGGCAGGGGGGCCTGGAGCTACCTGACCACCGGCTACGAACGGGCCAGCCAAACCGTCGAAGACACCGTGCCGTTGGATTTTCAGATCGATCGGGCTCGCAAAATGGTCCGTGACCTCGAACCGGAAATCCGCCGTTCGATGCACGTGATCGCCAAGGAAGAAGTCGAAGTCGAATCGCTCGACAACCGCATCGAATCGGCCGAGACCAAGGCGGGCAAGGAGAAGTCGGAAATCATGCGATTGCAGTCCGATCTGCAAACCGGCAAGAGCGTGTTCCGCTATGCGGGACATCAATACTCGTCTGACGAGGTGAAGCAAGATTTGTCTCGGCGCTTCGTCCGATTCAAAACGTCCGACGCCACACTCGGCAGCTTGTCCGACATGCGCGACGCGAGGCAACGCAATCTCGATGCGGCCCGTGAAAAGCTCGCCGCGATGATGAGTTCCCAGCGCCAATTGGAAGTGGACGTCGAGAACTTGGAAGCGAAACTCAAGCTCGTGGAAGTCGCCCGGGCTTCAAGCGATCTCAAGCTCGACGATAGCCATCTGGCGCGTGCGAAGGAATTGATCGTCGACATTCGCACGAAGCTCGACGTGGCGGCGAAACTGGCCAACGCCGACACCAATTTCAAGGACGAGATTCCGCTCGACGAACCCGCGGCCGACGACATCTCTGAGCAAGTGGCGGAGTACTTCCAGCTCGATCAAGCGAACGAGACGGAAGTCGCGGTCGTGAAGTTTCAAGAGAAGTAAGTTTTTTTTCCAGAGTCGAGGTGCGAGCCCGCTGAAGCGGGCCGCGCCGAAGCTCACCCACGGACAACTGACCACGGACCCATTCTCATGTTTCCCACCTGGCGAATGAAAATCCGAGCGGCCCAAGTCGCCTTGAAAGAGGGCCGCTGCGACGAGGCGTCGGCCCTTTTGAGTCGCGAATCGGTGCGTGGTTTTCTTCCCGCCAAGCGACTCTCTCGTGAGGTGGCTTCGCATCTGGTGGATCGCGCGGGCCGCAAGCTGGCTGTGGGCGACAGCGTGGCTGGCTGGCACGACATTCAACAGGCGCTGAAGTTGGGCGGCAGCGAAGAGCTGGTGAATCGTTTTCGCGAAGAACAGGCTCGTCTGGGACTTGAACAAACTCGCCGACTTTTGGAACGTGGAGAAACCGCCTTGGCCGAGCGACAGATCGCAAAACTTGAACAACGCCGACTCGG
>JBGTMM010000060.1:0-2810 GCA_041743635.1 Bythopirellula sp. | reverse complement strand
GCGGACTGCAAGATCCGAAGCGGCCGACGGGCACGTTCATTTTCGCTGGACCGACCGGCGTCGGAAAAACGTTGCTCGCCAAAGCCCTGGCCGAGTTCATGTTCGGTGACGAAGATGCGCTGATCCAGATCGACATGAGCGAGTACATGGAAAAGCACAATGTGAGCCGCTTGATCGGGGCCCCACCGGGGTACGTCGGCTATGAGGAAGGTGGCCAGCTCACCGAGCAGATTCGTCGCCGGCCGTATGCCGTGGTTTTGCTCGACGAAATCGAAAAGGCCCATCCCGAAGTCTTCAACATGCTCTTGCAGTTGATGGAAGAGGGACGGCTGACCGACAGCTTTGGCCGCAACGTCGATTTCCGCAACGTGATCTTGATTATGACCACGAACGCGGGTGCCGACGCGATCAAAAACGAAGCCGCCTTTGGCTTCCAAAAGCCCGACGAAGATGCTTCCTACGACAGCATGAAAAAGCGGGTCGTTGAGGAAATTGAAAAGGTGTTCCGTCCCGAGTTCATCAACCGCGTGAACGATATTATCGTGTTCCGCCACTTGAACACCAACGATTTGAAGGACGTGGTCGAGTTGGAACTGAGCAAGGTGCGTGGCCGGTTGAAGGAACGCGGACTGGCGCTCGAACTCAGCGACGAGTCGAAGGAGTTCCTCATCAAGAAGGGTTCCAACACCGACTACGGTGCCCGGCCGTTGCGACGGGCCATCGAGTCCTTCATCGAAGATCCGCTGGCCGAGGAATTGCTCAAGGGCGAGTTCAACGGCAAGCAGGTGATTCGAGTGAGCGTTAAGAAAGTTGCCGATAAGAAGCAGCTCACATTCGAGGGCCGCATGGAAGGGGAGCCTGAGCCCGAGCCGGTCGGCGCGCTGGCCGACGGCGGGGACGACGAAGAATCCATCGCAGGCTGATTTTTAGTTGTTAGCGAACAATCGCCGTCGAGCGGGCACCGAAGCGCAGCTTTGGTCGGCTCGGCGGCGATTTTCGTGCGCTGGACATGTTGTGAGTAACAAGACATGAGCAAAGCAAACAATCACGATGAACGAATTGCAAGGGTCGACGAACAAAGACCCCCGACTCCTCGTCCATCCTTCCATAAAGCCCAAGTCGTCATCGGTGGTTTAGCGGACCTTGAGCTTCCTTCCCCTCCGAGTGATGCTATAATTTCTCTGTGAGGTGTTTTCCTATGGCGACCATAATTTCTCCGCAGAATGAACAGTTGCTCAAACAGGTGATCTCTTCCGGTTGCTTCCAAGACCAGGAAGAAGCCCTCTCGGAAGCCTTGCGGCTTTTGTGCGAACAGACGGCCAATGGCTCGGTTGAGCCGCCGATTCTGCCTCCCGACAAGTGGGTTGAGGAGTTCGATCATATCACCTCATCTCGTCAAGGTGGTAATTCGCGAATGGATGATTCCCGTGAAAGCATCTATGGTGACCGTGGCCTGTGAATGTTTTGTTGGATACTATACTGCGGGCGAGCAAAATTAAGTTGTTCTTTCGCCCGGAGGGCGCTCGAAAGTTGCCAGGGATTTCAATCCCTGGAATAAGCTCTCGACTGTTCCCTCGCCCGGAGGGCGAACGAAAGCTGCGACGAACTGCCGGGCTTCGTCCGCCCTCCGGGCGGCGGAGAACGGCCAGCAACGCATTCCAGGGGCTCGAAGCCCCTGGCAACGGACGTGCGCCCTCCGGGCGAGGACATTCAAAGAATATCTCAAAGTCGACCGCGCAAGGTATAACATCCTGACGAGGTGAGTGAATTTTTCCCGCTACTCGGAGGTGACTTCCATCCATCCAGATGAATTGATTGCGGGAACCGCATCTCTCTTGACAGCGAGCCGGAGTGCAAGGGATTAGAAGTGGGCTGCTGCTAGGAGAAAAAAAGACTTTCGACCCCATATTCATTCCTATGAAAATCTATCTCGACGTTTCATGCTTAAATCGAAATCAACCGCGGCTGGAATTTCGGCCTCGACAACAAACGCTTAGTACCCAGCGCGTATTGCTCGGCCGAGGAAACTCCGTGGGACGTGACCCGGGGTAGCGACGAAGCTCGCCAAGCTCACTTCGCCGCAACCCCGGGATAATAGCTATAATCCCTGACGGGATATCAGAAGCATGTGCCAATGGTTGATTCAAAGAGCTACCACATCGGAAGAAATTCACCCACAAATATTTTGAAGAACCTTTTTTCTCATGGCAAAGACTCGTACTTTTATTGCCGTGGAGGCTGTGGATGGCGTGCACGCGCAAGCGCAAGCGGCCATCGAGCGGTTGCGGCCGCTCGCGACGAACGTGAAGTGGGTCGAGCCGGAGAACTTGCACTGGACGCTCCAGTTCTTGGGCGATCTGCGCGACGAAGAGATTGCCGAGGTCTGTCGCCGCGTGGGGAAAGTGGCCGCGGATATTGAACCATTTTCGCTCACGGGGGCCAGCGTGGGAGCGTTTCCCAAGCCGGATCGCCCCCGCGTCTTGTGGCTCGGTGCCGACGAAGGGTCCGACAAGTTCTGCCAATTGCAATCGGCCATTGAGCAGAACGTCGAGGGGATGGGCTTTCGGGGCGAGAACCGCCAGTTTGTGCCGCATCTAACCCTGGGACGCGTTGGCCCCGGGGACAACACCGCCGCGTTGGTTCAAGGTCTGGGCGAACTGGCCGGCATCGCCGGCGGGCAAATGTTCGTTGACGAGGTGGTTGTCTACGAGAGCGAGCCGCAGCGCTCGGGGCCCAAGTATGTGCCGCTTGCGCATCTGCCCCTAGGCGAGCGGGGGGCGTAAGCCCCCTGCAAAGTAGCGCGAGCTGAC
>JBGTMM010000059.1:0-3682 GCA_041743635.1 Bythopirellula sp. | reverse complement strand
GAGTTGTTGATAGAAGTCGTTTGAGGCTGAAGCCATGATCCAAATGGAAAGTCGTCTTGCTGTTGCCGACAACACGGGCGCTAAAGAAGTGATGTGCGTCAAAGTGTTGGGGGGCAGCCGCCGACGGTTTGCTTACTTGGGTGACGTGATCATATGCAGCGTGAAGAGCGTGATCCCCGGTAGCGACGTCAAGAAAAAGTCAGTCGTGCGGGGGGTGATCGTCCGAGCCAAGTATCCTACCCGCCGTAGCGACGGTAGCTATGTGCGGTTCGACGCGAATGCGGTGGTGTTGATTGATAAAGACAACAATCCGCGCGGGACGCGTATTTTTGGTGCCGTCGCCCGCGAACTGCGTGAGCGCAAGTTCATGAAAATTGTTAGCCTGGCTAGTGAGGTCGTTTAGCTATGTTGATTCGCACTGGAGATACCGTCCAAGTAGTGAGCGGCTCGGATCGGGGCACGCAAAGCCGCGTGATCCAAATCGATCGCGAGGCCGGCAAGGCTTTGGTCGAGAACGTTAGTCGCGTGTACAAGCACGTTCGCCGCAGCCAGAAGCACCCTCAAGGGGGCCGGCTCAGCAAGGAAATGCCAATCCAGCTTTCCAACGTGATGTATGTGTGTGGCGCGTGCAATGCGCGGACCCGCTTGGGTGCTCGGTTCACGAAGGATGGAGCGAAAGAGCGGTTCTGCAAGAAGTGCGGCGCGTCCGCCGGCGAGATTTCGCCGCCCCATGTTTCCCATAAAAGTAAATAGTGAATGCCCTGCGATGCGTTGCATCGCGGCAATAAAGAACTGAAACACACCTGCGATCCGCGGGATCATGACCATGGCAACTGATAAAAAGAAAACAAAATCCGACAAGAAACAGTCAGTCGGCGAAGAGTCGGCAAGCGAGGGTGGTTCCACGACAACTCCCCGTTTACAAGAACGATACGTGAAAGAGATTTTGCCGAGCCTGGCTGAAAAGCTGGGACGCCAGAATCCCCATTCCCTGCCTAAGCTGCAAAAGATTGTGGTGAGCATGGGGGTGGGCAGCGCCATTTCCGACAAGAAGCACATGGAGGACGCCGTCTCGGCGCTGAGCGACATCACCGGCCAAAAGCCGCTGGTGTGCAAGGCCCGCAAGTCGGTAGCGAATTTCAAGCTCCGCGAGGGATTGCCCATCGGCTGCAAGGTGACGCTGCGTGGCCAGCGGATGTATGAGTTTTTGGATCGCTTGGTTTCGATTGCTCTGCCGCGGGTGCGTGACTTCCGGGGCCTGAATCCCAATGCGTTTGATGGCCGAGGCAATTACAGCCTTGGCCTCAACGAACAACTTGTGTTTCCCGAGCTGAATCCCGACAAATACACCCGCCCGCAGGGCATGAATATCGCCATTTGTTGTTCGACCGATTCCGACGACGAATCGCGTGAGATGTTAACTGGCTTTGGCGTGCCGTTTAAGAACGAGAATTCCGACAAGTAAATTTCCTGTAGACATTTACCATTAGAAGATACCGAAAGGATACTAACCCTCGTGGCGAGCAAATCGAAAATCGCGAAGGCTGAACGCAAGCCGAAGTTTTCGTCGCGGATCGAATCGCGCTGCAAGCTTTGCGGCCGGCCTCGGGCCGTTTACCGCAAGTTTGGCGTCTGCAGGATTTGTTTTCGCCAGTTGGCGGATCGTGGTTTGATTCCGGGCGTCAAGAAGGCCAGTTGGTAGTACGACATAACCAAAGCGGCTTGAATCCGCTGCCGAGCAAATTTTAAGAACCCCGTTGAGGGACTAGAACACTATGATGACCGACCCGATTGCCGACATGCTTACACGCATTCGCAATGCCGTCCGCATTGAGCGGCCTGTCGTCGAGATGCCTCATTCCAAGGTCAAACGCGGCGTCGCAGAAGTGCTGAAGCGTGAAGGCTATATTTGGGATTGGCGCGAAGAGCAGGCCACTGAAACTCCGGGCACGCAGTTGCTGATCGACCTGAAATATGGTCCGAACGGCGAGCGCGTGATCCGCCACATCAAACGGGTCAGCAAGCCGGGTCGTCGTGTTTACAGCGGTGCGAAAGATTTGCGTCCGATCCTTAACGGCTTGGGTATTTCGATCATCAGCACGAGCCGCGGCGTGGTGAGTGACCGTGAAGCGCGTCAGAAGAATCTGGGTGGTGAAGTTTTGTGTGAACTGTGGTAGGGAAAGCCGTTAGCTATTAGCTATTAGCTGTCAGCCAGACAAGGCTGGCAGTTTCTGGCTAACAGCTAACAGCTAATAGCCGAGAGCTTTATTAACATGTCACGAATTGGTAAAAAACCTGTAGCCATTCCCTCCGGCGTGAAAGTCGGCCTTGCCTCGCGCGAGATTTCCGTGGAAGGAAAGCTCGGCAAGTTGGTGTGGTCGCATCGCCCCGAAGTGCAAGTCGAACTTACCGACGACGGCAAGACGGTTAATGTCTCGAGTGACGGCGCAGCGCGCGAGACGCGGGCTTTGCATGGTCTGACTCGCGCTTTAATTCAAAATATGGTTGTGGGCGTGTCGGCCGGTTATGAGAAGAAGCTGGAGATTCACGGCGTTGGTTATCTGGCCGCGATCCAGAATGGCGTGTTGCAGTTGCGCGTGGGATTTGCCAACGAAATTCAGAAGAAGATTCCCTCGGGCCTGGATGTTACATGCCCCGATCAAACGCACGTTGTGATCAAGGGAACCGACAAGCAAAAAGTCGGCCAGTTCGCTGCCGAAGTTCGTGCCGTCCGGAAGCCAGAGCCTTACAAGGGCAAAGGTATACGTTACGACGGCGAGCAAGTGCGTCGCAAAGCCGGCAAGACGGCGAAATAAGTGAGTAAGTAAGTGAAGCCCGCGGATTGCAATCCCCGGGCCAAATCAACTGAGAAAAAAACATGGACCATCATAAAGCCATCGGCAAGCAGCGGCAGCGGCGAACATTCCGCGTGCGGAAGCGCGTGCGGGGCACGGCCGAACGTCCTCGATTGTGTGTCACGCGGACTCTGCGCAACATTTCGGCGCAGATTATCGATGATATTGCTGGGGTGACTTTGGCGAGTGCGTCCACCGCCGAAAAAGCCCTCGCCAAGAAGATCAAATACGGTGGCAACAGCACCGCGGCCGAAGCGATTGGCAAAGCCATCGCTGAGAAGGCGAGCGCCAAGGGCGTGACCGAAGTTTGTTTTGATCGCGGTTCGAGCAAGTATCATGGCCGCGTGGCGGCTCTGGCGAACGCGGCTCGCGAGGCAGGATTGCAGTTTTAGGAAAAAAAGTGAGTAAGTGAGTAAGTGAGTAAGTGAGCGATGTTGGTTAATAAATACCTACTCACCTATTAACTTACGCACCTTTTATTGGAGATAACCAAGCGTGGCGAACCCCTCTCGCGGCAGACAGAAAAAGGAAGACGATGCTCCTCGCCAAGGCGAGCTAATGGAGAAGGTCGTCAAGATCAAGCGGTGCTCCGCGGTGGTCAAGGGCGGGCGTCGCTTCAGCTTTGCCGCGATGGTGGTCGTCGGCGACGGCAAGGGCAAAGTCGGCTGGGGTTATGGCAAAGCCAATGAAGTTCCCCCCAGCGTCGAGAAGGCCGTCAAGGAAGGGATGCGGAGCATGAAAACCGTGGCCCGCCATGAATCGACCATTCCTCACATTGTCAAAGGCCACTACGGAGCCGCCGAAGTGATTCTGGTGCCTGCTTCCCC
>JBGTMM010000058.1:0-5411 GCA_041743635.1 Bythopirellula sp. | reverse complement strand
CGATAGGCCAAACGGCTTTCCTCGACGCGATAATTCCCCAGCGGATTGGCCGCCGTCGTTTGCGTCTGCGAACCCGTAGCCGAATAGTTAATCTCGACGGCATTAAAAATCCGATGCGCCGCGTGCCGATACGCCGGCATCACCAGCACCGTCGTCCCCCGCACGAGCACCGGTTCACCCGTATTCGGATCAAACATGTCGGCGAACAACTGCTCGGCGATGTCGACGTTCGTCCAATCCACAAGCGCATTGCCACCCATCGAATTGGCCCACGGACCGTTGGCATAGTACGTGTCGTAGCTCGTGCCGTTGGCCTTATAGTTGTTGGTCTCGCCGATCACCACGTCCAAGAGCCGCTTTTCCTTGTTGAGCCCCAGAATCTCGCCCACCTCCGCCGCGCGGCTAAGAATCAAGTGCGTGCGATCAAAGAAAATCGCCTCCTTCGTCACGGGCACAATAAAACCACGCTTCGAAGTGTTCGGCGTTTCGATGTAATCCTCGCCGAATCCCAAATGCGGATACGGCATGCCGGGGGCGACTTCATTAATGTTGTCGGCCACGCGTCCCACGCCGGGAATCTTTTCCCCATCCAGCCGCGTGGGGATCGTCTGCACCAGCTTCGACACCACGAACGACTCTTGCGTGTAAGCTTCCAAGATTTTGGAGTGAACCACTTGCCCCGCGACGTTCAAAAAGGCCGTCACATCCACGCCGTCCGCCTGTTCCAGCACGCTCACGTTGCCGCCAGAGCGCGGATCAAGCAGCCGCACCCACTCGCGACCCTCGGGCACCAGTGCCTCGGCCAGATCACGGATCGAAAAATCCTCGGGCGCTAAATCTTTTTGTTGCAAAGCCTCGGAAAGATGCGCGACCGTGCGGTCGGCACCGTCGAGCTCATAACGTCGCTTCAGTTCTCGATAATTGAGTGACACGAATGTCTCCTTTTAAAAATGTCATTCTGAGGGGAGCTCCGCGACCCGAAGAATCTGGTCCGCAGTACCATCCCGTATTGAAAACGTGCGAGTCTTGAAGCCAGATTCTTCGGTCGCCGAGGCTTCCTCAGAATGACAACTGCTCTTCCACCCCACACTGCTCCAGGCGCTGACGCTTCTGGCTCGCCTTAATTTACGCCGCCGCCTGCGGTCCGCCCTTCACCAGCGTGCTCACCACGTCAACGAGCACCTTGGTCCCCGCCGGCGAAACGCGCTTCACGCAGCGGCCAACCGCCAAGTTCGGCGTCGCCACTTCATCGACAATCTGATTATCAAGCTCGCCGGCGCCGGCATCGTTCCCGCCGATCAAATCCCCGACGTCAAAACTCGCCGACGCACACTCGAATTCAAACACGCCCGTGGTGGCCACGCGAATCGGCTCCGCCGCACCCACGGGCGAGCACTGCATCGCCACGCCCACGAAATTGTCGTGAAACGCTTCCAGAGTCGCCGCCAAGGTGCCCAGGCCGTCGAGCGACGAAGCTGGCCGCACGTCATCGGTCGCCAAATACAAGAGATCGCCAATTTCCACGAGCACCCCCGAATCGACGGGCATCATCACCGGATTCGTCTCCCCATACCGCCAACGCATACTGTTCGCCATTTGATTGCTCCTTTCACAATGAGATTGTTCACTTACTCACTTATTCACCTACTCACTTACTCACATTCACCCACGCGCCGCCTTCAGCGCCCGGGCGAAATCCCGTGGCGTGAGCTCATTCGTGATTCGCGACTCGGCAATCGCCAATTGATCGCGCGAACGTGGTTTCGAGTCTCGCCACGATGCGCCGCGCTCCAGCTCCGCCAGCCGCGCCGCTAGTTCCTCATGCAATGTTTGGCATCGCTCCGTGCTCCGTGCTTCGATCTCAGCGAGCAAATCAGGCCGATGCAGCCGCAACGTCTCCAAGGTAAGAGCGTCCCACGTTTCAAATGGTTGTTGGTCGAGCGGTTGCTGATCCGACTCCGCTTGCTCGAACAAGCCTTCCGTCGCCGCGGGATCGGCCACCAAATCAACGCTTTGCACCCGCGTGATTTCCTCGACGAGCACCCCTTCGTCCGTGCGGCTCAGCTTCGCCTGCACATTGTGCGAGAAGCCCACATTCCGCGGATTGTGCGCGGCGTCCCACACCAACTGCTCGGCCAGCGCGTGCTTGGGATTAAAATGCAGATTCCCAAACAAACCTTCCCCCGGGCGAAATTCCACGCCCCGCATCACGCCGAGGCGGTCCTGATAATCCCGCGGCGCCAGCGGCCCCTCTTTCGGATGATTGACGTTCACCTTCGCGTCTTCATACAGCGGAATCGCCTGGGAAAGTGCCGCCTCCCGATACCGCCGCCCATTCCGCGAACTGAGCCCAATCAATTTCACTCCCCACAGCACCCCCTCTTGGCTATCAACCCGCAAAGCAATCCCCCGCGAGTCGGTGTATTCTTGTAGTGTTTCTTCTGTTGGCATGTTTTCTTTCCTTGTAGGTCAGTTTTTCCAAAACTGACATTTGCCGAACCGAGTTTTGGAAAAACTCGGCTACGTGTCCACAAAAAAAGCCCCGGCCGAGACATGCGTCTCAACCGGGGCTCAACTGGGTACAAGCGCCTAGCGCTCGCTCTGTAGATACCCTTTTGAAGCTGTTAGCTATTAGCCGTCAGCTATTAGCCAAACAATTCCTCTGGCTAATAGCTAAAAGCTGATAGCTAACAGCTTCCTCCTCACCTCACCATTCTCTCCACCGCCACGCGCGTGTGCTGAATGTGCCCATCCTGTACCGTAATCGTCACGCTCGCACTGCCATGAAACCCAGCCACGCAAGCGTTCTCGATCAGCTTCTGAAACTCCGACGTCGCGACGGCTCGCTTGTCACTCTTCTCAGCGGTGGTCATTGCTCTCGTCATGCGTGTGAATTTACCAAATCCCGCCCGCCATTTCATCAACGATTTTTGGCCGCCCGTCAAAATCTCTCGCAAAGGCGCGAAGGCGCAACAAATACAAAACATTCTTCGCGCCTTTGCGACTTTGCGAGAGACAATCCTAATTCCCCCCGTGCATCGCCAAGTTTTTCTGCTCCTGATCGTAATCCAGCCCCAGCTTCAAACTCCAAGTCTGCGGCGAGAGAATCTGTTTCTCGTACGCAATCTTCTCCACCTGGCATTGCTGCAAACTGTTCCGCACATCGAGCGACGGCGGCGTGATTTGAATGTCCACCCACTTAGCCACCTCAAGCGGCAACCGTCCCGCTTCAACCGCATTGGCGACCACTCGCCACAGCAGTTCGCGATCTTCATTCTTGAGATTCCCCTGCAACCGCTCGAACATTTTCACCGCCGGCCCTTCCGCCACTAAGGTCGAAGCGTAATTCGCGTTCGACGCATCGGAGGTGAACATGAACTCCGGCATCACCAGCCGCGCGGCCACCGCCCGCAGTTCGGCCTGCAACACCGCCACAAAGTTGCTCGCGTCGATTCCCGATGCGGGGAAATCGTAGTCCATCCCCGCCGGCGCATCGAGAATCGTGCCGGGGGCATACTGCGACAGGGACCGCGTCCGGCCGGCGATGGTTGAGGTTTGACTCTGATCGGCGACGAACTGTTCCACCCCCGAGCGCGAAGCCCCCCGATGTTTGCGAATCAGCGCGATCGCCGATTGAATCTCCGCCACGACGCTCATGTTCCGCAGCAGCTTCTCGATCCGCCGCAGATTCTTCCGCACGGGGTAATATAATGGCAATCCCCGCTTCACGTTGGCATCGACATTGCTCTTACGATGCTGAATCGCCGCCGCTTCCACCGGTTCATCGTCGATGTAGTAACCGAGCACCGCTTCCACGTCCCCGCGCTCGGTGTGAATTCCAAAACTTGCCTCGGGCACGCTCGCCAGCTCCCGGGGCGTCGTCACTTGATCGGGTTCCACGAACCGCACGCGCGTGATTCCCTCGGGATCAACAAACAGGCGCAAAAAAACTTCTCCATCGCGGTCCAAGCGGCGGACGATTTCCTGCTGCCGCGCTTGCCAGCGATTCACCAGCAGAAACTCGTCAACCACGGCCTGCACTTCCGCTTCCAACTCGGCGGGCGCATCGATCCCTTTCCGCACGCAGGCCCGATACACGTGTCCCGTGCCGACCAGATAACTCACGCGGTTTTCGATGCCGTTGATTGCGAACTCATTGGTGTTCACCAAATGCCGCACCTGGTTGCGAATCTCCGCCAAATCTTGCTCGGTCGCAAACGGCACGCTCACGCGCGGCCCGCCATGGCCGCCCCCGGAGAGCGTATTCCACATCTGGCCCGTGTCATCGAGATACGCTTCCCGCGGATCAACGAACAAATCCCAAAGTGCATCAAACGCCTCCGTGAGGCGCGTCTCCCAACGATCTGAATCAACCATGTTTAATATGAAATTTATTTTCTCACGCAGAGGCGCTGAGTTCGCGGAGCACTTGTCATCCTGAGGGAGGCTTGCCGACCGAAGGATCTGGGCTCAATCTGTGTGAACCTAGATTCTTCAGTCGCCAAGGCTCCTTCAGAATAACATCTCGACTCTGCGTCCCCCGCGACTCTGCGTGAAAATTTCTTCATTGACTCACCAAGCGACTCCCCAACCCATCATCCCGCGTCCCCCCGCGATGAAACTCCTCCGCCAAGCGCAGCGCCATCTCCAGTGCATCCGGTCCGTCGTCATGCGAGCCCAACGGAAAGTCGCGCAGTTGATCCACCAACATCTGCGTCGCCGGGCTGCTGTTGAGAAACCGCAACCGTCGCTGCGACAGATACGGCCCCAACCGGCGAATCCGCATCTGCTTGTTCGCGTAGTTGTGAATCGCACTCGGCACGCACCAATGAATCCCTCGACGTGCGAATTCCAAAACAAACTCGTCCGCCAGCAATTCTTGAAACTGATTCGCCTCGACCCCAAACGCATCCGCCTGATGCTTCCAGCAAAGTGCCACGCCGTCGGCCACAATCTGCGGCGTGGGCCGCTTGGCGAGGTCCGCTTCGACGTACAAAATTCCTTGCGAGTCCACGCCCAACACCACCAGCGCCGAATAATCGCCGTGCCGCGCGTCGCGTCCCTTGCTGGGGTCGAGGGCGATGGTTTTGAACCGCAAATCCGTGGGCCACTCGCGGAACCAAATCCAATCGCCAAAATACTCGTCGGGCCATTCGCACCGCTCCGGATCAATCGGCGAGCTTTGCTTCTCCCGCTCAAACGCCGTGTGCCCTCCCTCGACCCGCATTTTCATCAGCGTGTATAGATCCTCTTCGTCCGGCCACAACAAATCCGCACCCAGTTCCAGCGCCACGCGATGTTGCTCGAAGAAAGCGAGTGCTTCCTCAGCGGCACGAGAATTTTCCGCGTCGCAATAGATGCCCTCCCATTCACGCCACAACTCCATGTTCGTGGGCCAAGATTCAATCGCC
>JBGTMM010000057.1:0-2522 GCA_041743635.1 Bythopirellula sp. | reverse complement strand
ACTGGACACTTGGTGTAGTATACAATATAGCAAATGTCCGGCTGTTTCATCGCCGGACGACGGAATTTTGGTCTTTGACAATTTGGTGGCAGAAATTCGAACAAAAGCCAAGGATCGTGGTGCGCGCCAGTCGGATGTGGTCTTGAGGTTGGGGGTCGACGCTGGTGGATCGACGGCGGCTCGTTGTGGCCTGCGAGGTTGTGCGGTGAGACTGTGGGTCAAACACCACGGGCTGTGGTTGTAGCCTTTCGCAACCACAACCAGTGGTGGTTGTGAAAAATGGTTGTGAACGATCCGCAGGACGCGCCGCGGAGCAGCGATAACAACTGGCAGCGGGGATTCGTTGCGAAGCCCCAAAACTGCGAGGATTTTGGGGGTTCAAGAGACAGCAAGTCGCGGCGAAGAAGGTTCACAACCTCTTTGGCGATCCCCCGAAAGAGTTCTTGTGAAGTTTTGAGGCTGTTTTGACGCAAGTCGTTTTAAGTTACACCTTTGCGGCGAATTCGACACCTGCATTCCTGGTTGTAAAACGAGGGCGCCACTTCAACGGCAGGCGGGAGCCTGCCCTACGAAAGGGCGTTAAACATTAATCCTCAAGCCCCACGCCGCGCCAAAAGGAAATGGCGGCGGGTTGCTAATGAGGAACGACCATGTCAAGCACATCCCCCGAAAGTCAGTTGTCAAGAAAGCAACCAGAATCGTCACAAGTGCTTTGCGTAAAACGATTTGCGACGATTGAAGAGGGTGACATTCGGGTTGCGTTTTGCACGGTGCAACCACGAGACGGAACCAACGGGTTTTCCGAGCGTGCGATTCCAAGATTGACCTGGCGGCGACGAATGGAATTACTAGGGACCGCTGCGGCAGAAGGTGCGTAGAATCTGCTGAGGAGTTCGAGGGAATTCAGAACGGGAGAGTACGGTGGAGACGGCGATTCAATTAGATGCGGTAGCGAATGCTGAAGCCTGGCAATATGTCCTGGCAATCTGCCTGGGGATCGGGCTGAGTGCCGCTTGCGGCTTTCGCATCTTCGTGCCGCTGTTGGGAATCAATGTCGCCGTGTTGTCCGGCCATCTCACGCTGGCGGAAGGCTTTGAATGGATGGGAAGTTTGCCCGCGTTTGCCGTGTTTTTGACGGCGACGGTGCTTGAGGTTACTGCCTACTACGTGCCGTGGCTTGATAATCTGCTCGACACGATCGCCACTCCAGCCGCGGTCGTGGCGGGCACGATTATCACGGCCTCGGTCGTCGGCGATATGTCCCCGATGTTGCGGTGGAGTCTGGCCCTAATTGCCGGTGGCGCAACGGCGGGCATCATTCAAACAGGAACGGTGGCCCTCCGCGGGACATCGACCACGACCACCGCCGGGCTAGGAAACTTCCTCGTATCGTCGGGTGAGTTGATTGCGTCGACAGCCCTGAGCATCTTCTCCTTTGTGGTGCCGCCATTGGCTGCGGTGTTTGTGATCTTCTGCCTGCTGTTGGCGATTTACTACGCGGTGCAGCGCGTGAATCGGGGTGTTGAGACGCAGGCAATGAAGAAAGTGCCAGCCAAGGCCTGAGTTCGCTGGCCGAGCTCGCTACAAAAGCGTTCCGTTTCACCGCGTGACCAAACCCTTACTTATCCCCATAATGGAAAGTGAGGGCCCATGATGCGGAGTTTCGCACGGCACTCGACGCACGCCGCTATTCTGCGAAAGGCGCAGCGCATGGTTTTCACCGGATCTGAATGCGACCCGGTCGATCTTCTGGCCAAGGCCAGGGAGGGAGATCCGGCCGCTTTGGGGACGTTGCTCGATGCGTATCGACATTACTTGTCGCTGCTCGCCCGCACGCAGATCGGTCGGCGGCTGCAAGGGAAGGCCGATCCTTCGGATCTCGTCCAGGAAGTTTGCCTGGAGGCGCATCGCCACATTGAGGAATTCCGCGGCACGACGACGGCTGAGTTCACGGCTTGGATTCGTGTGATCCTCGCTGGGCTGGTGGCCAATCATGTGCGGCGGTATCTCGGGGCACAATGTCGCGATGCGCGGTTGGAGCAATCGCTGTACGTTGAACTCAACAACACGTCGGGCGCGCTCGATCGGGCACTCGCGGCCGCGGTGAGTACGCCGAGCGAGCAAGTCGCTCGTAAGGAAGCGGGCGTGCAATTGGCGGGTGCGCTGGAAGGACTTTCGGAGGACTATCGGCAAGTGATTATCCTGCGGCACTTGGAAGCGTTGCCGTTCGCGCAAGTCGCGGAGCGGATGGGGAAGACGGTCGATAGCGTTGAGAAGTTGTGGGTGCGAGCGCTGGGGAAGTTGAGACAAGCGTTGGAAGAAGAATAAGCAAAATCCGAAGCACGAATTTCGAAATCCGAAACAAATCCAAATGACAGAAATTCTAATGAACAAAATCCCAGTCGCCTTCGTCTTTAGTTTTGACTTTTGAATTTAGTGCTTTGAATTTGTTTCGGATTTCGTGCTTCGGATTTAAGGCAGGGCTCATTCATGGAAAAAACAAGCAAATCGATTGACAGCGT
>JBGTMM010000056.1:0-2558 GCA_041743635.1 Bythopirellula sp. | reverse complement strand
GTGAGATTTGCACGTTGGTGAACAGCGGACCCGCGGGGATGATGATCCGCTGTGGTGCTGGATCGAAAATGGCGAGCGGGCTGGTGGTGAGTCGCCCCGCGCCGACCGACACCGCGAGCGGTGCCGTTTGTAGGCGTCCTTCGCCGAGCGTGCCTTGAAGTTTGCCAGCGCTGATGGGGAGTCCGAACACCGAGGCGCTCGTCCAACCCGTTTCCGCCTGGCCTTGCCAAGCCCGCGACCAATGCGACTTGGATTCAGCGGCCGGGCATTGTCCTCGAGCTTCGAACCGCACGACGCGATCCCCCTCGACGTTGATGTTCGGCCCCGCGTAATTGGCAATCAATCCGGCCAGCACCGCCGGGTCGTACTGCAAATTGCCGTTGACCGTGAGCGGACCGTTGGCGAGCGGTTTGTCCCAGGTAGCCGCCCCGGAGACTTGCATGGTTTGACCATCAATCCGCAAGTTCTCGATGCTCGCACGTTCGCTGGCGATTGCATAGATCGCTTTGCCCGCACTGTGCAGGCGCGGTTCGGACCACACGACCGTGGGAGGACCAGCCGCGACACTTTTCACAAGTTGCAGTTGTTCAGCGTCAAACGTGAAGTCGGCGAGCACCTGTTCGGAGTTTGTCGCGAAACGCATCACGCCGGCCACCGAACCGCGCGGCCATGTTGCCTCGCGTCCACCAATAAGACCCCCTGCCCCGGCAAGCCGCTCCAGGTCCGTGCGAAAGGCCAAATCCCCCGTCATCACCGGCACGCGCCCCGTGGGAAACTCGAACCGCAAATCTCGCGAACGAAACGCCACCACGCTGCTGGCCAGTTGAAACTCGCCCGAGGCCAACTTCCGTTCCGCGGCGTTCCACTGGCCATCGCCAGAGAACTGAACTTGCGGTTCATCGAGAATCACTTGGCCGTTACGGACGTGAAGTTGCTTGACGCTGCCGTTGAGGCCGGAGACTTGCACGTCGCTCGCGCTGGCCGTGATCTGCGCCTGCAACGCGGCATCGCCACTCATTTCCGCGGGAATGGCATTCGACCAGGGTCGCAAACGACCGGCCCAGGCATCGAGTGGTCCCGTGCCGTTAATCTCCACCGACCATGGCCCACGATTCGTGAGATCAATCGGCGCAAGTAATTTCACCGTCAACGCATCCCTTGAACCGCGCAGCTCCAACGACCCGGCGGAGATCGTCTTGGGCGTAAGTTGAGCCGCGTTGCCGACGGCTTGGAGCTTCACGCTCAATTGCGGTTCTTCCCAAAGAAGCTTTTCTTGTTGCGAGACGGCGAGTTCGCTGAGTGTCACATCGGCATCAGCGGCGAAAGCGTCCCCCTCGCTGGCCGTGAGCGTGAGCTTGCCCGTTGCGGTGCCACGCGCCGAGATGCCCGCCAGGTCGACGAACTGACCGAGTTCTTGCGTGAGTCGGTCCAAATCGAGTTGGAATTCACCCTCCACACGATTGTCGGTCGTTGTAAAATCGCCCTGCGCAAACTGCGATGCAAGCGTGACACGATCCAATCGCGGACCTGCTGGCGATTCGACCCACGCGGCGGAGAATTCGAGTGGCTCTCGCCATTGAATGGCTCTGCCGCGATCCTGCCCCCTGAGATTCGCAAGTGAGACCTTGGCCGACCAAGTGAATAAGCCATCGCGCTCGCCGCTATTGGCTTGCAGTTCGACGTCGCCGGAATCGACCCGCACTCCTTCACGAATTTGCAGAATCGTCGGCAACATCTTGGCAAGTTTCGCCAAGGACACATTGCCTGAAACTTCCAAGTCGCGCTTTGGCAAATTGGTGAGGCTGGCTGATTGCAGGTCGGCCCACGCGAGCGTGCCGCGGGCGTCGAGTTTGGCCCAATCGCAATCGAGCTTCAGTTCTTCGGCGGTGATCACGCCATCAGCAAAAGCAAGTTTCCACGGTACGACCAACCGCTCCGTGCGGAGCTCATCGCCTTTCAGCACGGTGCCGCTGAGCAAGAGATTGCTCGTCTCCGACCGACCCCAAGTTTTGATCGCGACAACCCCCTCGGCGGCGGCTCTCCAG
This sequence comes from Bythopirellula sp., assembly GCA_041743635.1. Lineage (GTDB taxonomy): Bacteria > Planctomycetota > Planctomycetia > Pirellulales > Lacipirellulaceae > Bythopirellula. Next base: position 513 of record JBGTMM010000056.1, on the reverse strand, counting down.
GTGGCATGCGCATCGAGCGTGGTCATCCCGGCGAGTTTGCTCTCTCCCAGCAAGCGGGAGACCCATGGCGAGAAAGCCTCGAGGCGCACCCCCTCGGCGAGCAAGTCGAGTTGCTGCGCGCCGTTTTCAGCCGGCATGACGCGGAATTTAACTCGGCCCCCTGGCTCGGTTTGGTTGCCTGCCACTACAGCCGTGCCATCCGCGGAGTTTTTTCCGTCCGGCGCACCGAGATTCGCGGTGAGATTGATTTGTTCCAAACTCCACTGCGCGTTGCTGGCTGTGTCGAGACCGCGCAAAGTGCCTTCGACGATCTCCAGATTCAAGCTCGGCGGTGCTTGAGAGAGGGAGGAAGGCTCTTCGCTGGTCGTTGATTGTTGCTTCTCAACTGCCGCGAGAAAATCTTCGACGTTGCTGCCTTCGGGTCGCGTGGCCACGTAGGCGGTGGGTTTGACGATTCGCACGGTCCCCAAATTACGCGGCTGCAGGGCCAGCCCGAGCAGAGAACGCTCCACG
>JBGTMM010000055.1:0-6270 GCA_041743635.1 Bythopirellula sp. | reverse complement strand
AAGCAATTGCTCGCGGCGTTCAAGATCACGGTGTTTGGTTATGTGACCGAAGTCGGCGGCGAGCGGATCGAACCGGTTGCAGGAACTCTCGCGGAACTCAAAGCGATTCGCGACAAGAGCGAGATTTACGGCTTGAATCTGGATCGAGACGCGGCGATCAAAGAACTGATCGACAAGGCGAGAAAGGATGGCGACACGCTGGGAGGGATTGTCGAAGTGCGTGTCGACGGCGTGCCGTTTGGGTTGGGAACGCACGCGCAATGGGATCGCAAGCTTGATGGCCGACTGGCGCAAGCCGTGATGGCCGTGCAGGCGATTAAGGGGGTGGAAATCGGCCTCGGCTTTGAAGCGGCCCGGCGGCCCGGTTCGCAGGTGCATGATCCCATTCACTACGACGAAAGCCAAAAAGACTTGCCGAGCCTCGGTTACACGCGCCCCACAAACAACGCCGGCGGACTCGAAGCCGGCATGACCAACGGCCAACCGATTATCATTCGCGCCGCGAAGAAACCAATCAGCACGCTGGCCAAGCCGCTCTCCTCGGTCAACCTCGACACGAAGCAGCCTGAATCGGCCAGCTATGAGCGGAGCGATGTGTGCGCGATTTCCGCCGCGAGCGTGATCGTGGAAAACGTGGTGGCGTTTGAAATTGCCGCCGCGGTGGTCGATAAATTCGGCGGTGACAGCTTGCCGGAGATGTTGGCCCGATATGAACTTTTCTTGAAGATGGCGGCTGAACGGTAAAGACGGTAAGAACGCTAAGCCGCAAGCGGCTTTTGAAGGGAACACGGATGTTCTCGTTGCACGAAAGAATTCAATGCCTCGTCTGCCGTTTGGCTTTCGTGCTGGTGTGCGCCGTGCCGACAGTTTTCACCATCGGTTGGGTGCTCTATTTCCAGCGTCCTTGGCAGGAACGCGATTGGGAGCGTTCACTCGAACAAGCCTTGCATGTCCGGGCGGAATTGTTGCAAGTTTCTGCCCCTCGACCGCAAGAGCGGAAACTTTTCAATTTGCGTTTGGCTGACTTGAACGGTTCGCAACGACTCATGAATGTCGACCGACTTCATATCCGCCCTCGACAAACTCTCGCAGCGGAGCGGATGGAGGTCGATCGGCGGCAACTCCAAGCCCTGGCCACGACCATCAATATTTGGCTAGCGGGCAGCGAGTTTCAATCGCTCTCAATCAGCGCTCGGCAGGTGGTGTTCACGGATAAGGACCATCACGGTGGGACGTTCAATAACGTCCGCGTGAAATGTGACGTGACGGCCATGAACGTCAAGCAAATCGCACTTCAAGCCGAACTCGGCGAGACAACCAAGCCTTTACAGATTTTAATCGAACGCCACCCCGATGGCATGGTGCGAACCACACTCGACACGCAGCAAGCAAGACTGCCGACGTGGTTGCTCGCTGGTTTCGTTCCCGGCGCAGGGCGGTGGGATGGCGCGGCTTTTAGCGGAACCGCCCAATGGGAATCGAACACTAGGGAAATCGTCGGCACTTTACGGGGCAACGTCGCCCCAATCGACGCGCAAAAATGGATCGGCCACGATTCGCCACAGCGAGTGCAGGCCCAAGCCAAGTTGCAAGTGGAACACATGAATTGGCGCGCCGATCGCATCGAGTCGGTTGCGGGGTTGCTCGAAACTTCCGCGGGCACGGTAAGTCTCTCGTTACTCAAAGCTTTTCAAGAATCGTTGCTTTGTGTGCTTAATGTCGAGACTTTGGATTCAGCGCGGGAACAACTTAATTTTGACCAATTCGCTTGTCGTTTTCGCTTAAATTCTGCCGGCCTAACCTTGTTGGGAACATGCCCCGTGGAAGGGCCCCCAGGGTGTCTGATTGTCGCGTCGGGAAAACCGCTGGTCATGCAACCGAGCCGTTCCGACTTGCCGTTGGGAAATTTTGTGCGCGTGTTCTGCCCATTGCAGCAAAACTGGCTGTGGCTCCCCGCGACTGCGGAGGCGATTGAGTTCGCTGGAAGATTGCCGTTGTCCGAAGCGAATAAGACGACAAAATAAGTCGATGCCGATTACTTCTCGTGAATCTCGACAATCGAGCCATGCTCGGCGACGTGACGATCTGAAACGCGGCGGCCGGCTTCGGCGCGGCGTTGCGTGGCGGCTTGTTGAGCCAAAAATCGTGCGGGTGTTACTGGTCCCGCGGCCACCAGTTCGCTGAGCAGCACTTCGGCCATGATCAGATCGCCATCTTCAAAGTGCCGCAGGGCGTGGGCATACTGATCGAGCCGCGATTTCACCGCGCTGGCCTCGCAGGCGGGAAAAACTGTGAATAATGCGATCGGTTGCTCCAATCCGGGCAGTCGCGCCGTGCAGGCCCGCGAGGTAAAAAACTTGTTCGACAAGAGACGCTGCGTGGCGGAAGTGATGAGCAGCGACGTTTCGAGCTGCCGCGTGGCGGCTTGCACGCGACTGGCGACGTTGACATTGCTCCCGCGCGGCCCGAACTTCAGGCGGCTTTGCGTGCCGGCGTTGCCCACCAGTACGGGACCCGTGTGCACGCCAATTCCTAGCTGAAGCGCGCCACCGAGTAACTCCTGCCAATCCCGTGACAACGCGGGTAGGCAATCGAGCATGGCGAGCGCCGCTCGACAAGCGAGATCGGCGTGATCATGCTGATCGAGTGGCGCGTTCCACAGCGCCAACATGCCATCGCCGTAGTAATCGACCACGATGCCTTGATGCGCGATCACCACCTCGGTGAGTGCTTCCATGACTTCACTCAGCAAGCGATAGCAGACCGCGGGTGATAGAGTCTCGGCCAGCGACGTGAAACCGCGCAAATCGGCAAACAGCAACGTGACTTCGCGGAGTTGACCGGCGAGACACGCGGGGTTGCGCTCGATATGTTCGACCACGGTTGGCGAGAAGGCTTGCTCCAGCAGAACACGAGTGCGAGCCGCTTCCGTTTCTTGGGCGAGCCGCGCGATGCCGACGGCAACCGATTCGGCGAGCACTTGAATCATGCGGGCTTCGAGGGGACGCACGCCGCGGCGGCGATTTTCACCTTGGGTACTGCGAATTGCGAAAACCGCGCCGATCACTTCGCCCGCTGAGGCGAGCACTGGTGCGAATACAATGGCATGGATATGCGACTGATCGTGTGAGTTGATCGAAGGCTCGTAGCGTGTGGTGGGATCATCAAGGAGAGATGCGAGTACGGAGAAATCGGGCTGCTTGTGAGATAAATCTTGCGAGGTGCAGCTTCCCACGGTTTGCCAACCGTGGGCTTGGGCGTAACTCAACACCCACGCGGCATCGAGGCCCACCGTTTCCACCGCGAAGCGGGCGGCATCGGTGAAAAACTCCCGCGAGTTGGCCGACGCGCGATGCAGGTGGGCGACTGCCGAAAGCCATTTCGCGACTGTCTCCGAGGAAGGGCCCGGTGCGCTCACCGAATCTTCGGCTTGCGTGAGTTCAGCGAAATCCGCTGCAGTGACCAGCTCTACCAATTGCCGTTGCAGGTGTGACTTGGGTATGTCGATCATGGTCGAAGGAAAGCCAAGTCATCGAATCGAAGATTTGCCGCTATTTGAAGATAGGTTACGCCTGGGTGGTGAATGTTAGCGTGGTCCGCAGAATCGGCACAAACCGACCGCTAGCAGTGGTGGCAATCTGTTCTCGACACGCACTGGCGGTTCTGAAAAAATGCCCGCACTCTGCCGAGCCGTTGGGCCGGCACCCTTCACAACCATTGGCAAGGACGCGCGGTGGATTGGCAGTCGCTAGGAATGATTTCCGGAGCCGCCCTGTTGGGAGTGAGCGGTCTGCAAACACTCGCCGCGCTCCTGAGCGACCGGCACCGCCAACTCAAGCGCCGCCAGCGCTATGCTCAGCGGCACCGTCAATTCGACGAGCAGTTCGCGGGAACGCTCAAGTGGGCCCGCGCCGCGAAACCCATTTTCAAAGCGTGGGCCGGCGAGCGTCCTTTCCGCGTGGCGGCTATCGTTGACGAAGCGCTGGGTTACAAAAGTTTTTACCTAGTCCCAGCCGACGGCCTGGCGCTCCCCCGTTTCGAGCCGGGGCAATATCTTACATTCAGCTTGCCGGTCGATCCGCAGCGGAAACCGATTGTACGATGCTATTCGCTCTCCGAACGGCCACGCGAAGATTACTATCGCGTGACGATCAAGCTGGCCGAACCACCGAGTCGTTCGATGCCGGCGGGGCAGGGGAGCGGCCACTTTCACACACTCGTGAAAGTCGGCAGCACGCTCGGAGTGCAATCGCCCCAGGGGGCCTTCTTCCTCGACCCCACCGACCAATTGCCGATCGTCTTGGTCTCGGGAGGCGTCGGCGTCACACCCCTGCTCGCCATGGCTAACTCGATTGTGCATGAGCGCAATTCACGAACGGTTTACCTCTTCGCCGGATTTCGCAACAGCAGCGAACATCCCTGCCGCGAACAATTCGCCGACCTCGCGAAGCACGACAACCTCCATTGCGACATCAGTTATTCACGACCCCTCGCTACTGATCGCCTCGGGCAAGACTACACCCACTTGGGACATGCCTCGATCGTTCGCTTGAAGCAAATTCTGCCCTCGAACAATTTCCGCTTTTACGTCTGTGGTCCGCCGCCGATGATGGAAGAGCTCGTCCCCGCGCTTTGGAAATGGGGAGTGCCCGAATCGCACGTCCACTTCGAGGCCTTTGGCCCAGCCAGCATTCGAGGTCTACAAAAGCACAAGTCAAACACGGCACATTGTCAGGTCGGTTTCGCCAAATCGCACAGCGAACTCACCTGGAAAGGCGAATTTCCGTCGCTCTTGGATTTCGCCGAAAACGAGGCCATTGTGCTCGATTCCGGCTGCCGCGCCGGCAGTTGTGGGCAATGTTTGCTCAAAGTTCTCGAAGGCAAAGTTGCGTACACGAAAACTCCCGGCGTCCCTTTGGCTGCGAATGAGTGCCTCACTTGCATCGGCGTTCCTGAAGGGGACGTCGTGCTGGAGGCGTGAAGAAAATGACTACGGATCTCACCCTATGCGACTTGCGAAGATTTCTACCGGTGTGGTGCGCATCAATGTCTCTTCTTGGCCTGTTGGCGTGGAATGGCACGGCTGCTGAAACCAACAACATTACCGACAAGATCCTCAACGACCCCGCCAAGATTCTTGGCTCCGATACCTGCACGAAATGCCACGAAAAAGAAATGCTCCAGTGGCACGAGACGCCCCACTTCGCGACGTTTGACAAGTTGCACCGCACGCCCGAAACGAAAGCCATTGCGAAGCGCATGGGGCTGGGGAGCATCAAGCGCAACGGCACCTGCGTCGCCTGCCACTACACTAAGCAACTTGTTGGCTCGCGCATTCGCGTGGTCTCAGGGGTCTCCTGCGAATCTTGCCACGGTGCGGCGAAAGATTGGATTGCGTTGCATGCCGACTATGGTGGACCGAATATTACCAAGGAAACCGAAACGCCCGAACATCACGAGGAGCGGATTGCCGCGAGCGTCCACGCGGGGATGAATAACCCGGCCAATCTTTATCTGATCGCCCGCCAATGCTTGAGTTGCCATACCACGCCTAACGAAGAGTTGGTCAACGTCGGTGGCCACGCGGCGGGAAGTCCTGAATTTGAATTGGTTTCTTGGTCACAGGGTTTGGTGCGGCACAACTTCTTGCGCACGGGCGGCACGTCGAACGCCTTTGCCACGCCTGCCGAGCTGCGCGTGATGTACGTGGTGGGAGTGCTAGCCGATCTGGAAGCCAGCTTGCGCGCCACCGCAGCCGCCACGAGCAAAGCCCCGTTTGGCATCGCCTCGGCTCAGCGGGCCGCCAGACTCAAGAAAAAACTTTACGACATTAGCGAACTGGTGAGCGATCCTCAAATCGATGGCGCCTTGCAAGCTGCGCTCACCGTGCCTTTGCAACTCAATCATCAAGAGCAACTCACTGCTGCCGCCGATGCGGTCGGCAAAGCGGCCTATGAATTTGCCCAAAATGCCTCTGGCGAAAACTCAGATGCGGACGGCGAAAAGCTTGCGGCGCTTGATCCACTGCTTCCCGCACCTGAGCAATACAAAAATCAGTAGTTTTTTTGTAACACGAGTCTCCGACTCGTGACATCACGACACGGAGTGTCGTGCTACTCTAACAAATAGTTGAGGGTGTCCGGGAATTGAATTGATGTAAGCGCAAGGGCCTCCATGGGTTTATGTTTCTGCTACCAAGTAGAAACTGACTCCCAATGGAGGACCCAAGCATGGGCAAGCGTGCCGAGGGGGGCACGCGTTTGGCGGCGT